>JAGALN010000165.1 GCA_017625185.1 Clostridia bacterium | reverse complement strand
ATGGAAGACGGTTATGTGGAAGAAACTCATTACCGGAACGAACAGTCCTTTCTTTTAAGCGAAAAGGGAAAAGATACCAACGACTTTTTC
Source organism: Clostridia bacterium (assembly GCA_017625185.1). Classification (GTDB taxonomy): domain Bacteria; phylum Bacillota; class Clostridia; order Monoglobales; family Monoglobaceae; genus Ructibacterium. The sequence continues at coordinate 11,269 of JAGALN010000165.1, read as the reverse complement.
TTTGAACGGATTCCCGGCAGTATTCGGCGTCATATTGAAGAAGCGGTAGCCACCATCAAATTCCATGACCAGACAGACCCTCACGCCATCAGGACAGAAATTCTTCCCGTAGCACCCCAACAATATATGGCATCCCTGCAGATATTGGATGCCAACTCCCCCCTTCTGGAGCTGCAAATCTTTGCCGGCTCCCGGGGGAAGGCAGAGCAATCTGCCAAAGCACTTCAGGCAAATGCTGCCGAAATTTACAAAGACATCATCAAACGCATTGGCGGCGCTACGCCGAATCATCCTGGCGTACCCGGGCTCAATGCAGATGAGAAAGAATAAGAAAGGTTGTGTTACAAATGAGCGAATGTACCCATGATTGCTCCAGCTGCGGTGAAAACTGCGGCAATCGTTCAGAGCCCCAAAGCTTTGCGGCTCCTGCCAATCCCATGAGCCAGGTAAAAAAGGTAATCGGTGTTGTCAGCGGAAAGGGCGGGGTTGGAAAATCCCTGGTTACCTCTCTTCTGGCATCGGGAATGCAGAAAGCCGGATACCGGACGGCTATCTTAGATGCGGACATCACCGGCCCGTCCATCCCCAGGATTTTCGGCGTTTCCGGCAAGGCGCAGGGCAGTGAATACGGGATTCTTCCCATGGTAAGCAAAACCGGTGTTTCCATCATGTCCATCAATCTCCTTTTAGAGAACGATACCGATCCGGTCGTTTGGAGGGGACCCGTCATTGGCGGCACCGTCAAGCAGTTCTGGTCGGATGTGGTCTGGTCGGATATCGATTATATGTTTGTGGATATGCCACCCGGCACCGGCGATGTCCCCCTGACCGTCTTCCAGTCCCTCCCCGTTGACGGGATTGTTGTGGTAACCTCTCCCCAGGAGCTGGTTTCCATGATTGTGGGAAAGGCAGTCAAGATGGCACAGATGATGAACATCCCCATCTTAGGCTTGGTAGAAAATATGAGCTACATCCAATGCGGCGATTGCGGCAACAAGATCTCCGTCTTTGGGGAGAGCCATATCGACAATGTTGCAAAAGAATATGGTCTGGACGTTCTGGGGCAGCTCCCCATTGACCCCGCCATCGCCAAAGCCTGCGACAAGGGCGAGATTGATACCGTGGATGCAGAACCCTGGCTGGGCAAGGCATTTGATTTATTGGAAAAGCAGTATCAAGATTAAAAACAGATAAAAAAACACCCGTAATACATTGTAAGTGTATTACGGGTGTTTTACTTTCTTTCTTATTTGTTCCGGTTCCGGAGGAATACCGGAACATCAATGCCGTCGTCCTCTCCGAACTTGTTGAACATACCGCTGCCCGATGCCGGTGCATTGGCAGTCCGGGGCTCGGTTGCCGGCGCTGCCGGTGCTGCAGTTGCGGTCCGGTTCAGGTTACCGCCGTTGCCGAAACGACTCAGGAAACTGTCAAAAGGATTTTCTTCGGCATCCTTAGGTTCGTTGCCTTTAAACCCGGTTGCAATGACAGTAATCTGAATTTCATCCCCCATCTCCTCATCGATGATAGCACCGATGATGATGTTGGCATCCTTATCTGCCGCTTCCTCAACCAGCTCTGCTGCGGTCTTAACCTCCAAAATACCAAGGTCACTGCCGCCGGTTACGTTCAGGATAACGCCCTTGGCGCCCTCAATCGTGGTTTCCAAGAGAGGGCTATGTATTGCCTTCTTGGCAGCCTCTTCGGCACGGGTTTCGCCACTGGCACGGCCAATACCCATGTGGGCAAAGCCTGCATCCTTCATAATGGTCTTTACGTCAGCAAAGTCCAGACTAATCAAACCGGGTCTGGAAATCAAATCGGAAATCCCCTGGACACCCTGACGGAGGATGTCATCTGCCATCCGGAAGGATTCCATCAGCGGAGTACGGTTTTCAGCAACCTCTAACAGTTTATCATTGGGAATCACAACCAGAGTATCCACAGCGCCCATCAGGTTCTTCACACCCTCGTCGCTATTGAGTTGACGGGTCTTACCCTCGAACCAGAAAGGCTTGGTTACGATACCAACGGTCAGTACCCCCATCTCCTTTGCAACCTCTGCAACGATAGGCGCCGCACCGGTACCGGTACCACCGCCCATGCCGGCAGTGACAAAGACCATATCTGCGCCCTTGATTGCCTGGGCAATCTCGTCCCGGCTCTCTTCTGCCGCTTTTCTGCCAACCTCGGGGTCAGCACCTGCGCCAAGACCCTTGGTAATTTTCTCACCAATCTGTATTTTCTGAGAAGCGGTGGATAAGGTCAAATCCTGCTTGTCCGTATTGACCGCCACGAACTCGACACTCTTCACCTGCGCCTCAATCATCCTGTTTACTGCGTTATTACCGCCGCCGCCGACACCAATCACCTTAATCTGTGCGGGGTTTACATTCTCTGTATCAAACTGAAACACGATACTTCCTCCTTACAATTCCCTTTTCTCTTCCAGTCTTTCGCCAAATCTCAATGTATTATTTCCCATTTTACCATAAGTAAAAAAATGCTTGTAAGACTTCTCTCATCCATTATACCACATTTTTTTATTTTGTAAAGTTATTTTTCAACTTTTTTAAAATAATATTACAATTTTGTTACATTCATTTATTCATCCTCCGCCGCTTGGGTAGGTTCCGGTGTTTCGGAGGGTTTTTCAATCATTCGTTCTTTCCCATCCTCCGGAGGACGAACATAGATATCGTTGGTACGATAATCCATAATCACATGCTCGGTGGCAGAAATTTTTTCCCGGATTACCGTTGCCAGGAACTGGCTTCGGTACTCCATATTTTGAAGCTCACCCAGCTGAATCTCCAGCCGGTTTTCAATCACCAAAACCACATCGGCCAGGTCGGTCACATCCAGGTAGGTCGCCCGCACCAGCAGGTCTGCCTTTTCCAACGCCTGGAATGCTTCCATAACCCGGGCGAGCTTCTCCCGTTCCTTGCTGTCCACCAACTTGCCCACCTCAGGCTTTGCAGGTTTAAGACCCACCACAAAGGGAACCGTATAGCCACGCTCCGGTTCAGCAACCTCTGTGGGAACCGGCGTTTCGGTGGATTTTGGCGCTTCGGTGGGTTTTGGCGTTTCGGTGGGTTTTGGCGTTTCTTCTGACGTTTCCTCCTCCGGCTTCTCCTCTTCCTTAGGCACCGGCTCTACCTTGACCGGGGTATAGGCTTCCTGCATTTGCGTTACCCGCTCGTCTTCAATGATTTCCAGGATTTTTCCCTCCACATCCACAACGACACATTGCGCGTCGCCGTCATAGAGATATGCTGCGGGAACCCGTTCTCGAATCCAGATTTTAATCTTATTGGGGAAAATACGGCGGGTCTTCACTTCCTCTACCATAGGGATTTCTCCAACCCGTTCCCTGATTTTGGAAAGACGCTGGAGCAGAATGTTTTTCCCCAGAGGAACCTGGGCTGCAGCAATGATTTCCTCCTGAGAGATCCTCTCGTTTCCCGCACAGAAAACCTCCTCCACCTGAAAAACAGGGGTAAACAATAAGCCGATGCTGACTCCGATGATGACAATCATCAAAAACAGAATGGTCGCCCTTACCTTCACCGGCATCCGGCGTTCTTCCTTTCTTCTTCTCCCCATTTTCTTACTCCTCTCTCCTACGCTTGTCCCATAGGGCGGGTAGGACCCGCACCTCTTAGTCCTCGGTTAATATCACATCGCCGCCCAGCTTCCGGAAACATTCTGTCACCGAAACATAGCCGCGCTCAATGTGCTCAACGCCCTCAATTCTTGTTTTTCCATCAGCGCCCAGCGCTGCCAGGATCAATCCCGCACCGCCCCGCAAATCCGAAGCATAGACATCTGCACCGTGAAGTCGGTTTACCCCATGAACAATGGCACTGACGCCCTCCACTTGCACATCACCGCCCAACCGAAGAAATTCTCCCGCATGGCGGAATCTGTTTTCGAAAATTGTTTCATGGAAGACGGTACTGCCCCGGCTCTTCAAAAGTGCCGCCATCAAAAGGGGCTGCATATCGGTGGGAAATCCGGGATAAGGCAGAGTTTTCACCAGGGGAATGGCATTGGGTCGTCCCTTTGCCTTGACCCATAAGCGATCTCCCTCTTCCCGAATCTGGGCACCCATATCCTGAAGCATTGCCAGAAACAGCCGCATATGTTCCGGTTCCACATGGGACAGCAACACCTCGCCGCCACAAGAAACTGCACTGCAGGCATAGGTTGCCGCCACAATCCGGTCGGGAATGACACTGTAACTGCAGCCGTGGAGCTTTTTCACCCCGCGAATCCGGATACAATCACTGCCGGCACCCATGACATCTGCACCCATACAGTTTAAGAAGTTTTGCAAATCTACAATTTCCGGTTCTCGTGCCGGATTCACCAACACCGTTTCTCCCGGCATCAGGGCACAGAGCATCATCACATTCTCGGTAGCACCCACGCTGGGGAAAATCAAGGTGATGGTCTGGGGAAGGTACTGCCGCAAATGACAGTGGATGTACCCTCCGTTCTCCAGCAGGCTGACACCCAACCGGGAAAACGCCCGCAGATGGATGTCAATGGGTCTGGCTCCAAGCTCGCAACCGCCCGGGTGTCCAATCTGTGCCGATCTGTTCCTACCCAGAATGGCACCTAGGAACATCACCGAGGAACGCATCCGCCGCATCAGTTCATCCGGGATTTTCGTTCCCGCCGCACTGCCCGCATCCACTCTGGCAATCTGTCCGTCAAAGGAAACCCGGCAGCCCAAGGCTTCCAGAATTTCCAAGGCTGCCCGTACATCGGTCAAATCAGGGCAATTTCTTATCTCGCAGGGCTCCTCTGTCAAAAGTGTGGCTGCCAGAATGGGCAATACCGAATTTTTAGAACCCTGTATCTTCAGCTCTCCTCGCAGCGGTCGCCCGCCGCTGATATTCAGCCTGCGCAAGGTATGCACCTCCCAACTCTACACCCTATTGTATGCGGTTGGGAGAAAGCTGTGCCAGTCCTTACCGACGCTCTTTCATGATGGATTTAATTTCCCCATAGAGGACCTCCAGGGCATCGATGTGGCCCATTTTCCCTGCGTTCTTCTGCATTTGCAGCAGGGTACTCTTGTCCCCGGTCAGGCGACGCACAACGGTTTCCAGAGAATCCGGCGTAAAGTCCTGTTCCAGAATAACTTCAGCACCGCCCCCTCGCTGGATGGCTCTGGCATTGTGTTCCTGATGGTTCCCGGTTACATAGGGAGAGGGAACCAGAATCGAAGGCTTTCCCAAAGCGGTCAGTTCGCAGAGGGTACTGGCGCCGGCACGGCTGACCACCAAATCCGCTGCCGCCATAGCAACATCCATGTCATAGATATATTCACAGACCTTTATATGGGGAAACTGCTTCAAATTAACGCCGTTTTCCGTGAACCGGCGCATGACATCCTCGTATTGATGGAGTTTTCCCGTCCCCATAAGAATCTGATACCTGCCCGCTGCAGCTGTTTGGGAGATCCAGTCCGCAACTGTTCGGTTAAAGTCCCGGGCACCCAAACTTCCGCCGAAAATAACCAGAAATGGCCGCTCGTCAAGTCCCAGCTGTCGCCGTGCGGCAAAGGGTTCTGTCTCCAGAAGCGATGCCCGGAGGGGAGTTCCCGTCACAACAATATTTTCTGCCTTTGGAAGATACTTTTTCGCATCCTCCACACCCAGCGCCACCTTGTCGGCATATCCTGCCAAAATCTTGGTGGTAATCCCGGGATAGGCATTGGATTCATGAATCAGGGTGGGTATCTTCAGCTTTGCCGCACCGTAGAGCACCGGGCCCGCCACATAGCCGCCCGTTCCAATTACCACATCCGGGCGAAACCCTCGGATAATCTTTTTTGCAGCACGGATTGCTCCGGGAATCTCTGCCATATTCCGAAGATTCTCAAGACTCAGGCTTCGTGCAAAACCATGAACCTTGATAAACTCAATGGGATACCCGCATCGGGGAACCAGACCGGTTTCCAACCCCTCCTTGGTTCCCACAAACAAAACCTGGCAATCCACCTCTTTTTCCCGGAAGTAATTGGCAATGGCAATGGCGGGATTGATATGCCCTGCCGTACCGCCCCCTGCAAATAGTAACCGCATGATTGCTCCCTGCCTTTCTTTTCGCTACAAAAGGGTTCTGGATTGCCTGGAAACATTCAGGACAATCCCCATTTCCGCCATCGTAATAACCAAAGCGGTACTGCCGTAACTGAAAAAGGGTAACGGCATACCGGTGACCGGAATGGACGAGGTTACAACGGCAATGTTAATCAATGCCTGAAACCCTACAATTCCTACAATTCCCGTAACCAACAAGGTTCCAAAAAGGTCGGGTGCCTTTGTGGCAATCTTGACACCCCGATAAATCAGGAAAACAAAGAGGAGAATTGCCACCACTGCACCGATCAGTCCCAGCTCCTCTGCCAACACAGAATAGATAAAGTCGTTTTGGGGTTCGGGCAGGGATTGGTATTTCTGCCGGCTCTGTCCCAGACCCAGTCCGAAGATACCGCCGGAACCAATGGCATACAGGGACTGCACAATCTGCCATCCATCTCCCTGCTTATCGGCAAAGGGGTCTAAAAACGCAGTAATCCTGGCAAGTCGGTAGGGTTCCATCACAACCATCATGACAGCACCCACAACCGCTGGAATTCCTACAATAAAAAAGTGCTTAATTTTTGCCCCTGCCACAAAGAGAATCAAGAAGGAGGTCAAGCCAATCAAGATAATACAGGAAAAGTGAGGTTCTAACGCCAGCAAAAGAACAAAGACGCCCAACACTGCAAGGTAAGGGCAAAACCCCCGAAGAAAATCGGGGAGCATCTTCTGATTCTTTGACAAGCTGAAGGAAAAGAACAATATAATTGCAACCTTGGCAATCTCCGAGGGCTGAAAGCCAAAGAGCCACCGGGTTGCACCGTTCCGGGTGGTACCCACCCCGGGAATGACAACCAGCAAAAGCAAAAATGCACTGCCCAACAGGGCAATGGCAGACCATTTTCCCCACTCATGATAGTCGATTTTCGAGGTAGCATACATGGCAACACCGCCAATGATGGCGCCCACAAGCTGGTTTTTGAAATACCAAAGGCTATCGTCGAAATTTGAAAAGGCACGGGCGCTTCCGGCACTGAAAAGCATCATTAATCCAAATGCCAGCAAAAGCCCCACCGCCAACAAGAAGGGATGGTCCTGCTCGCCGTCGGTAATGGTAAATCCAAAAATTTTCTTCTGTTTCAATTTTTTCTGGTTATTCTGTCCGGCAGTTCCTGCCCCGGAAATAGGAAATACCCGTGGACGATTCCCGCCGGCACTTCTTCCATTTGCCATGCCGTCCCCTCCTTCTTAAATGTTATACTCCACAGAAATACATCAGTGCACAGAGCACTGCCGTAACTCCGGTGAAGATCAGATCAATTTTCTTTTCGCTCCATCCGCACATTTCGAAATGGTGGTGAATGGGACTCATTTTAAAAATCCGCTTTCCGGTCAGCCGAAAAGATGCTACCTGCAAAATGACCGACAAAGACTCCATAACATAAACAAAGCCTACAATCAGCAAAGCAAGGGGTTGCTCCAGAAGAAGCGCCATACCGCAAACGGCTCCCCCCAATGCCAAAGACCCGGTATCCCCCATAAAAACCTTGGCAGGATGCCAGTTATAAATCAAGAAGCCGAATAAACCGCCCAAAAGGGTTGCCGCAAACAGGGCAACTGCCTGGTTTGCTACACCGCCCGCAGTGGAAAGCACCAGGAAGAACAATGCCACCACCAAGGTTACACAGGTGGCAAGTCCGTCCAGACCGTCGGTGAGATTCACACTGTTCACCGTAGCGACAATCACAAGAACAGCAAAGGGAATGAACACCCAACCAAAATCCCAAACCAAATTGGAAAAGGGAACCTTTACCAGAGTTTGAATACTCCCGCTGAACACCGCCCATGCCACAAAGGCAACCGCAACCAGAAGCTGAAGTCCAAACTTCTGGGAGGAGGTCAATCCCAAATTCCGTTTCATAATTACCTTAATATAATCATCAAGAAAGCCAATGGCGCCATACGCCAAAGTCATCCCAAGCAGGATGCCGATTTCCTTGAATCCGGGAAATTTCTTATCCAGAGCCAAGGACAGAACACCCGTCAGCAAAATGGCAATCAACATACCCAACAGGAAGATAAACCCGCCCATGGTGGGTGTTCCCGATTTTTTCTCATGCCACTTGGGTCCCTCTTCCCGGATCTCCTGACCGAACTTTAGCCGGTGCAAAAGAGGAATCAGGAATTTCCCGCAAAGTGCAGCCGCCAAAAATGCAATGATTCCGCCTATCCATAATATCTCCATGCCGTAAGACCTACCTTCCTATTCTTCTGCCATGGCTACCATGGCGTCCACAACTTCTTCCAAGTGCATTCCTCTCGAACCCTTGACCAGAATCACATCCCCATCTTTCAGCAGCTTGGGAAGTGCTTGGCAAAGCGTTTTGTTATCCTCAAATTCAAAAATCCCGGCAGGGTCCATGCCCGCCATTCGAGCGCCACGAGCGATATCGTGGGCGGCCTTTCCTACGGTAATCAAGCCATCCGCCTGGTACTCCACTACCATCTTGCCAACCTTCTCATGTGCCCCCTGGGAAATTTCACCCAGTTCCAGCATATCCCCAAGGCAAGCAACCCGTCGTCCCTTCGTCTCGGTCAAGGCGAGTACCGACAGACCAGATTGCATGGAATCAGGGCTGGCATTGTAACAGTCCCGGATAATCTGCCAGCGGGGAAGCTGTATCAGCGTTTGCCGCAACCCGCTAGGAGTAAAGGCACGGACACCCTTTTGAATCTCCTCCATGGGAACATGATGCCGCATTCCCACCAAAATGGCAGCCAGGGCATTGTAGATATGGTGGATTCCGGGGACGCGAACCAAAAATTCATATTCTTTTCCCTCGATTTTGCAGGTAAAGGTACTGCTGTCCGAATAAGTACAGATGTTTTTGGCGACCAAATCACAATTCGGATTTTCCATGCCGTAATAGAGGGTTTCGCAATCCAGTTCCCCCCTTGCTCCCCAGAGCATCTCATCATCACCGTTCATAATTACGGTGCCGTCCATTTGGAGTCCCTCTAAAATCTCCAGCTTGGCTTGCAGGATTCCTTCACGGCTTCCCAAATTTTCAATATGGGAAACGCCGATGTTGGTAATCACCGCCAACTCCGGCTGGGCAATTCGGGTCAGTCTGGAAATCTCGCCGAAGTGGCTCATTCCCATTTCCAGCACCATCATTTCGTGGCTTTGGTTCAACTGAAACACCGTCAAGGGAAGTCCGATTTCATTATTGAAGTTTCCCTTGGTCACATGGGTTTCAAAGCTCTGTCTGAGCACCGAGGCAATCATTTCCTTGGTGGAGGTTTTCCCCACACTGCCGGTGATTCCCACAACAGGAATGGAAAACTGTCTTCGGTACGCCGCCGCCAGGTGTCCCAGTGCTATCTGGGTGTCTTTTACCACAATGGCAGGAAGCTCTTCCGGAATCTGAGCATCCTCTGCCACTACACAACAAATCGCACCGGCAGCCATTGCGTTCTCTATAAACTTATGCCCATCGAACTGCTCCCCCCGCAGGGCAAAGAACAAGGCTCCCGCCTGGATGGTTCTGGTATCGGTTGAAACCGAAGAAATCAGCATCTCTCCGCTACAATTGCGATAGCTGCCTGCCATGGCTTCTGCTGCCTGACTGATTGTTATCATTGCTTCCACTGAAAAATCCCTTCTCTCTTCCTCTATCATTCGCCCATAGGAGCATCCAGGAGCTTTCGGACGATTTCACGCTCATCGAAGGTGATGGTTCTGTCTGCCAGAATCTGGTAGGTTTCGTGACCCTTGCCTGCCAGAAGAATGATGTCGTCTTTTTTTGCAAAATCCAGAGCAAACTCAATGGCCTCAAAACGATTGGGAATGACGGTGTACTCACCGCCCCCCTCCTTGACACCCACCAGCACATCTTCAATGATGGCTCTGGGGTCTTCGGTTCTGGGGTTATCGCTGGTCAGGATGGAAAAGTCCGAAAGCTCCGACGCAATCTTTCCCATTTTGGGCCGCTTACTCTTATCTCTGTCACCGCCACAGCCAAAGAGGGTAATCACCCTTCCCTTGGCAAATCCCCGTATGGTCTTTATAACATTTTCCAATCCGTCCGGGGTATGGGCATAGTCGATAATCACACTAAATTCTCTGCCGGTTTCCACCAGCTCCACTCTTCCCTTGACGCCTCTTGCCTTCTTCAGGCAGCGAACAGCCTCCTCCATGGGAATCTCTGCCGCAGCCAAACACCCCAAAGCAGTAAGGGCATTATACACCGAGAATTTCCCCGGGATTCCCAGTTCGACCTGATGGGTTTTCCCCTGGTATTCCAAGGCGAAGAAGACTCCGTTTTCATTTAATGTAATCTCGGATGCCCGAATCTGGCTTTCCGGAGCTTCGCCATAGGTCAAAAGACTTTGGCAGGTGGAAACTTCCCGAAGTCGCTCTGCCGCTTGGTCATCGGCATTGATGACACCCCGGCGGGAAATTTGGAAGAGCATTCCTTTGGCTTCCAGGTATTCCTCCATGGTCTTGTGAAAATCCAGATGGTCCTGGGTAATATTGGTAAAAGCACCCACATCAAAGGTACAGGCAGCCACTCTGTCAAGCACCAAGGAATGGGAGGAAACCTCCATTACCACATAATCCACTTCGGCTGCTGCCATCTTGGCAAAGAGCCGCATCAGCTCCAAGGAATCCGGCGTGGTTCGCTTACTGGGAATGATTTCGGTGCCGATCATGTTCTGGTTGGTACCGATTAATCCAACCTTTTTCCCCATTGCCTCCAGCACCGACTTGATAAGATAGGTAACCGTAGTCTTTCCGTTGGTTCCGGTAATGCCCATCAGGCAAAACTTCCGGTCCGGATGTCCGTAATAATTTGCCGCCAGCGTCGCCAGTGCCGCTCTGGAGTTCTCCACCACAATGCAGGTCACTCCCAGCTCCCGCAAATCCTTTTCTGCCACAATCACAGCGGCACCCTTTTCGATTGCCATAGGGGCAAACTCATGCCCATCACTTTCGAAGCCACTAATACAGACAAAGAGATTTCCCGGTTGTACCGCTCTTGAGTCAAAGGAAATTCCGGTCACCGCAAGCTGCGGATTTCCAATAATTTCTTTGACTTTAATCCCTTCTAATAATGCAGAAAGATTCATAGATAAGTCCTCCCCCATGCAGGATAGTTGCCCTGCTT
>JAGALN010000164.1 GCA_017625185.1 Clostridia bacterium | reverse complement strand
TCGTGAGTGCGAAGAAAATTTGGCGAGATTTGTTCGATACAAGACGGGAAATGACAGGAGTGTACTTTGTGTACATGACTGCCATTTTCCGTTGCAGCAGCGGGCAAAGATTGCCAGGGTTTGCAATTCCACCCTGCCCTTTCCTCTCGTGAGTGCGAAGAAAATTTGGCGAGATTTGTTCGATACAAGACGGGAAATGACAGGAGTGTACTTTGTGTACATGACTGCCATTTTCCGTTGCAGCATCGGGCAAAGATTGCCGAATTTTCAAGCACGACTGTACTACTTCAGGTGCCAGATCTCATCATTATAATTCTGAATCGTCCGGTCACTGGAGAAGAACCCTGCACAGGCAGTATTCAGCACCGCACTCTTGTTCCATGCGTCCTTATCCCGGAACTTATCCATAACTCTCTGATTTGCCTGGAGATAGGAGTCAAAGTCAGCGAGGAGCAGATAGTTATCTGCAAAGCCGCCCTGCACCAGGGAATGATACAAATCATAGAAGAGATTATCCTGGGTAAAGGTGCCATCAATCATGGTATCTACCACCCGCTTAATAACGGGATTGGTAGCATAGATTTCGGGGCTGGGGGACTTGCCCTGGGCATAGATGTTTAAAACATCCTGGGAGGAAAGACCAAAGATGAAAATGTTATCATCCCCAACCTGCTCCCGGATTTCCACATTGGCACCGTCCATGGTACCGATGGTCAGGGCACCGTTTAGCATCAGCTTCATGTTACCGGTTCCCGACGCTTCCTTGGAGGCGGTAGAAATCTGCTCGCTCAAATCGGCAGCCGCTACAATCTTTTCCGCAATGGAAACACTATAATTCTCGATAAAGACCACCTTTAAGATGTTCTTCACTCTGGGGTCATTGTTGATGACCTCGGCAACATCGTTGATAAACTTGATAATCAGCTTCGCCATCCGGTAGCCCGGTGCTGCTTTCGCACCGAAGATATAGGTGGTGGGAAGTAGATCGGCGGATTCCGGATTATCCAGAATCTGCTGATACCGGTAGATAATCTGAAATGCCTTCAAAAGCTGCCTCTTATACTCATGGAGTCTTTTTATCTGGACGTCAAAGAGGGAGTTGGGGTCAACCTCAATCCCCTTATGCTCCTTGATATATGCCGCAAGCTTTTTCTTGTTCTCTAGCTTAACTGCCGCAAACTTCTCCCGGAATGCGGCATCATCCGCCATGGGAGCCAGTTTTTTGAGCTGGGTATAATCCTTAATCCAGCCGTCCCCGATTGCCTCGGTAATCAAGTCGGACAGTTCGGGATTCGCCTTATAGAGCCAGCGACGGAAGGTTACGCCGTTGGTCATGTTCTTGAACTTATAGGGATAAATGCTATAGTAGTCCTTAAAGGTTTCCTGCTTCAAAATCTCGGTATGGAGCGCCGCAACACCGTTGACACTATGACAGGCGGTCAGGCAGAGGTTTGCCATGCTGACCTGCCCGTGGGCAATCACTGCCATATATTCAATCTTGCCGTGGTCCCCGGGGAACCGCTCCCAAAGAGCCCCCCGCTGACGGCGGTCAATCTCCCGGATAATCATAGCCAGTCTGGGGAGTAGCTTTTCCACCATCTCAAAGGGCCACTTTTCCAATGCCTCACAGAGAATGGTATGGTTGGTGTAGGCAAAGGTTTTTCCCACAATGTTCCAGGCATCATCCCAGCCCATTCCCTCTTCGTCCATCAAAATCCGCATGAGTTCAGGGATGGCAATGGTGGGGTGGGTATCGTTGATATGAATCTGGATATACTCGGGAATCTCGTAGATGCTGAGTCCCTTTTTCTTATGCTTTGCCAGAATCCACTGAATGGTAGCAGATACAAAGAAATACTGCTGCTTCAGCCGGAGCATCTTGCCCTCGTAATGGTTATCCTCGGGGTAGAGAATCTTGGAGATGACCTCGGCAAGCTCCTTATTCTCGGTGGCTTTCACATAATCACCACGGTTGAACTCGCTCATATCCATCACTTCGGGAGACCGTGCCTGCCACAGACGGAGGGTGTTGACGGTTTCGCTCTCAAAGCCAGTGATGGGCATATCGTAAGGCTCTGCAATGACGGTGTTATAGTCGGTATGGCGGAACTTTAACTGTCCGTCCTCCATGTACTCCTCAATCCGCCCGTTAAAGTGAACCTCCTTGATATCCTCGGGTCTGGCAATGTCCCAGACGTTACCGCTCTGGAGCCAGGGGTCCGGCATCTCAATCTGGTAGCCGTCCACAATTTTCTGGCGGAAGAGACCAAACTCATACCGGATTCCGCAGCCGTATGCGGGCATCTCCAGATTGGTCAGGGAGTCCAAGAAGCATGCGGCAAGTCTGCCAAGACCACCGTTACCCAGACCTGCATCAGTTTCGTATTCCTCTACCTGGGAAAGGGATACTCCCATCTCCTCCAAAACCTCTCGATATAGCTTGGTTTCGGTCAGGTTCATCAGATTGTTGCCCATGGCTCTTCCCATCAAAAATTCAAAGGATAGATAGTAAAGCTCCTTCTGAGGCTTTTGCTCGGTTTTTTCGTTATATGCCATCCACTTTTCCATGATTTCATCACGAATGGTCATGGAAACCGCCGTGTAAATTTCATGAAGGGTGGCTTTCTCTACGGTTTTCCCGAAATACCGCTTTACCTTGCCTGTAATTTCGTCCTTAACAAAGGCTTTTTTCTCTTTGTATGCGTCAATTTTTGTCGTACTTTTTTTCACTTATGATCCTCCTAAATGATACACTTTTCCAGCTTAGCTGAAAACACATTCTCTATTCTATCACAAAATCCCCGATTTAGCAAACCTTTTTTTCATAAATTTATAAAGGACTTTTCGACGCCAAAATCTATTTGACAAACACCGCTGTTTCCCGTATAATTTTAGTATCAAAAACGCAAGGAGGGAATCGCCGTGGAACTGACTCCGAACAGGGGCGAAATCCTACGATACTTGGGGTATCACGGGCAGGAAATTGACTCTCAAACTCTGGATCTTCTGGACACCTGCATGAAAGCCATGGCAGATTCCGTCAAGCCCCGGTTCTGCTACCGGATTTTTCCCTTAGAGCATGGAGATACCGTTTTTCTGCCGGAATGTGACCTACAGCTCCCTGGAGATGCCATCAAGAAACACCTGCAAGGTTGCCGCAAATGTGCTCTCCTTGCCGCAACCCTCGGTATTGAGGCGGACAACCTGATTCGCATCAGCGAGGCAGAGTCCATGACCCGTGCGGTGATGCTGGACGCCTGCGCCACCGAACTTGCCGAACAACTCTGCGACCATGCAGAGTTGGAAATTGGGGCAATTGCTGCAAGGGATGGATGCGGATTGACCACCCGGTTCAGTCCCGGCTACGGGGATTTGCCCATGACCCTTCAAAGCCGAATTTCGGAGATTCTGGACACATCCAGAAAAATTGGTCTTACCATCACCGAGCAATTCCTGATGATACCGAGAAAGTCGGTAACTGCCATTCTTGGCTTTACCCAAGCCCAAGATTCAAACAAAAAAAACCACGATTGTTCCTGTTGCTCCATGAACGGTCATTGCCAATTCCAAAAGGAGGATTCCGCCTGTGGACGTTAGAAGCTATTTAAAAGACAACTTTTTACTCTTTGACGGAGCAATGGGAACCATGCTCCAGGCAGCCGGGCTCCCGGCAGGGGGGCTCCCCGAGGTTTACAACATTGAGCACCCGGATATTATCCAGGGTATCCACCAAAAATACCTTGCCGCCGGATGTCAGGTGATTACCACCAACACCTTTCAGGCAAACGCCTATAAGCTCAAG
Source organism: Clostridia bacterium (assembly GCA_017625185.1). Taxonomy (GTDB): domain Bacteria; phylum Bacillota; class Clostridia; order Monoglobales; family Monoglobaceae; genus Ructibacterium. Next base: position 3,568 of record JAGALN010000164.1, on the reverse strand, counting down.
GACTGTCCCTACACCCCCGAGGAACTGATTACCGCCGGGGTCAAGCTTGCCAAGGAAAGTGGCTCGCCTTATGTGGCTTTGGATATTGGTCCTCTAGGGCAGTTGATGCAGCCCATGGGAACCTTGACCTTTGATAAGGCTTACGATTTATTTCTGCAACAAATCATGGCAGGTGTTGCCGCCGGAGCGGATGCAATCCTATTTGAAACCATGTCTGATTTATTGGAGGTCAAGGCGGGGGTCCTTGCCGCAAAAGAAAACTGCGATCTGCCGGTTTTTGTTACCATGACCTATCAGGCAGACGGCAGAACCTTTGTTGGGGTAGACCCTCAAAGTGCCGCCATTACCCTGTCCGGTTTAGGGGTAGACGCTTTGGGCGTCAACTGCTCCTTGGGCCCCAGGGAGCTTTCTCCTATTATTGATACCCTGCTCACCTATTCCCGGGTTCCCGTCATAGCACAACCCAATGCAGGCCTCCCCGAAATCGAAAACGGGAAGACGGTTTACCGGGTAACTCCGGAAGAATACGGAAGGTTTATGACAGAGCTTTCCCAAAAGGGCGTTCGTGTTTTAGGCGGTTGCTGCGGCACCAATCCTGATTTTATTGCCTCCATGGCAAAAAATCTGGAAGGACTCTCTCCCCAGATGCCGGAACCCAAAAAAGTGACCGCCATCAGCTCCGGGTGTAAGACCACTGTCTTTGACCAGGGCATTACCGTCATTGGGGAACGAATCAACCCCACCGGGAAGAAATTACTAAAAGAAAAACTGCGAGAGCAAGATTTTGGCTATCTGGCAGGCGAGGCCATCGCCCAGGAAAAAGCCGGAGCGGATGCTCTGGACGTGAACTGCGGTCTTCCCGACATTGACGAGGCAAAAACTCTGCAAAGAGCAGTTCAGGAGGTTCAGGCAGTCACCAATCTGCCTCTGCAAATTGACAGCTCCGCCCCTGCCGCCATCGAAGAGGCGGTGCGGGTTTACAACGGCAAGCCTCTTATCAATTCCGTCAACGGCAAGCAAGAAAGCATGGACGCCATCTTCCCCATTGCCAAGAAATACGGTGCTGCCGTGATTGGCCTGACCCTGGACGAGTCCGGCATTCCTGAAACCGCCCAAGAACGCCTTGCTATTGCAGAGAAAATTGTAACAGAGGCGGCAAAATACGGGATTCCCAGAGAGGATATCATCATTGACTGTCTGGTTTTAACCGCCTCAGCACAACAAGAGTTGGTTCTGGAAACCTTAAAAGCAGTGCAGCTGGTCAAAGCCAAGCTTGGTCTACATACGGTTTTGGGGGTCAGCAACGTTTCCTTTGGTCTTCCTGCCCGCCCGGTTTTGAACAGTACCTTTTTGGCATCCGGATTTGGTGCAGGTCTTTCCGGCGCCATCATCAATCCCTTATCAGAACCCATGATGCAGGTTGTAAGAAGCTTTCGCGTCCTTAACAATCAGGACAGGGATGCGACTTCATACATCGCCCATTATAGCAACACAGCCCCTCCCGCTCCTGCTGCGCTTTCGGCAGAGCGGAGCCTGAAAGAATACATCATGGAGGGACGTCAAACAGAAACCACCCGGAAAACAGAAGAACTTTTGAAAACCCGGGATGCCCTCTCCATCATTGACGAAGAATTCATCCCCGCTCTGGACACGGTAGGGGAGCAATACGAAAAAGGCAAGCTCTTCCTGCCCCAGCTGATTCAGGCTGCAGAGGCGGTTAAGTGTGGCTTTGACGTACTGAAGTCCTCAGTCCCCCAGGGGAGTATGGACAAGGGAACCGTGCTTCTTGCTACCGTGGCAGGAGATATTCATGACATTGGGAAAAACATTGCCAAAATGCTGCTGGAAAACTATGGATACCGGGTCATTGACCTAGGGAAAGATGTCCCCATCAATACTGTAGTCAAAACCGCGCTGGAACATCAGGTTCGGCTGATTGGACTGTCTGCCCTGATGACCACTACGGTAAGTGCTATGAAAGACACCATTACCGCCCTGAAAGAGGCGGGATGCAAGGCAGAAATTATGGTGGGTGGCGCTGTCTTAAACGAAGAATATGTTAAGTTTGTGGGTGCTGACCACTATGCCAAGGACGCCAGAACCGATGTTTTGATTGCCAACCGGATTTTTGGAGGCGAAGAGTAACCCATGAGAGAATTTACCATTGGGAAGAACGACAAGGAGATGCGGCTGGACAAGTTTCTGTCCAAGGTGATGCCGGATGCCGGTCAAGGACTCATCTACAAATCTCTGCGAAAAAAACGAATTAAGGTAAACGGCAAACGGATTACCGACGGAAGTCTCCGGCTCTGTGAGGGGGACCGTTTGGAAATCTACTGCAATGATAATCTGTTTTTGGTGCTCGATGGGACCAAACCCATCACGCCGATTTTCGACCATATTCTTATGGTCATTTACGAGGACGAACATATCATCATTATGAACAAGCCCTCTGGGCTCCCCTCCCAGGCTGAACCGGGAGAAGATTCCTTAGAGGCGGAGATGCGTGCTTACTTAATGGAAAAAGGGGACTACAACCCCAAAACCGAGAACACCTTTCTCCCCTCTCTCTGCCACCGGATTGACCGGAATACCGCAGGGGCAGTCATTGGCGCCAAGGATGCCGAAAGCTTGCGAATCCTGAACCAAAAAATTAAGGATAAAGAAATCCGGAAATTCTATCTCTGCGAAACCGAGGGAACACCCATGCCTGAATCGGGAGAAATCATTGGCTATCTCAAAAAGGACGAGAAACGGCGTCGGATGGTCTTTTCCGATACAAAAGTTCCCGGCGCAACCTCCTGCCATACCCGATACCGGGTGCTGAAACCGGGAAAAATCGCCACGGTAGAGGCGGAACTCCTGACAGGGCGAACCCATCAGATTCGAGCAGGCTTTTCCCATCTGGGGCATCCCCTGGTAGGAGATGTGAAATACGGAGCACAAAAAAACGGGAAACGCACCTTTCAACGCCTGCTTGCTTACAAGCTTGTCTTTGATTTTACCACCGAAAGCGGTTGCCTTACCTACCTTACCGGCAAGGAAATCATTCTATAAAGGAGCGACAACATGATAAACACAGTACTTTTCGATATGGACGGGGTTTTGATTGACTCCGAACCGGTTATCATCAAGGCGGCAACCAAAGCACTTTCCGAGGTTGGTATTACCGCAACCCGGGAGTTCTTTGAACCCTTTCTGGGGGCTGGAGAGGAATTCTTTATCATCGGTCCCTGTAAGGATGCCGGAATTCCCGAGAAAACTGATGCTACCATGGCGGCCATGTACCAATACTATAACGATGCCGTCTACCGGGAACTGACCGTCCATCCCCACGCCGCCGAAACCATTCAGGCACTTCATGCCGCCGGGATTACTGTGGCTCTAGTCAGTAGCTCTGCCAGAGAAAAACTTCTCATCTCTTTGGATGCAGCAAAGATTCCCGCCGAATGCTTCTCCCTGATTCTCTCTGGAAGTGATGTAACCAGAAAAAAACCAGACCCGGAACCCTACCAAAAGGCAGCAGAGAAACTTGGGAAAGACCCCAAAGACTGTCTGGTCATTGAGG
>JAGALN010000013.1 GCA_017625185.1 Clostridia bacterium | reverse complement strand
CCATCACCGGTAACTCCACCAACCCCACCCGGTTCCAGCATCCCGTTGCAGGTACCTACAAGAAGGAATGTATCGAACAGGGCAAGAAGTACTTCTCTGTTGCATCCGGCGGCGGCACCGGCAGAACTCTCCATCCCGACAACATGGCAGCAGGTCCTGCTTCTTATGGTATGACCGACACCATGGGTCGTATGCACTCCGATGCACAGTTTGCAGGTTCTTCTTCCGTTCCTGCTCACGTTGAAATGATGGGCTTAATTGGTGCAGGTAACAACCCCATGGTTGGTATGACCGTAGCAGTTGCTGTTGCTGTAGAAGAGGCAATGAACAAGTAAGGGAAATCTCCCTTTGTAGGGGCGAGGTCTGCGAATCGCCCGAGTTCTCGATCATTTTAAAAGGACTTGAACATCCGTTCAAGTCCTTTTTGGTATCCGCATTTTGTTGTAGGGACCGGCGTCCTCGACGGTCCGGAAACCTCCCTTTGGAAAGAAAGTCTTGCGGGCAATTCGCAGACCTCGCCCCTACGCTTTCTTCTTCGGTGTTGTTCTCCATTTGCCGGAAATCAGGAAACAGAGTCCAATGATAATCGGTACAAAGCCGGCGATGGCATCGCCGTACCAGAATCCAAGACATTCCATCCCCAAACCAAAGCCCAGAAGTGCCGCAATGCCGATTCGGCTGATGATGCCGTCGATGACGGCAACAGCAAGGTTCAGCTTAGTATTCCCCGAGCCGTTAATCAAGGAAAAGCTGACACTTCGGGTTGCAGAACCAAAGAAGTTCAGGATAATGGGCGCAACCAGAATTCCTGCAATGGCAAGAACTTCCTTATCGCTGGTAAACGCCCCAAACACCTGATCGGGGAATACCAACATGACCAAAGTAAGAACCACTGTGATAATCATACTGCAGGTATTGACGGTCATCAAAATTTTGGGAACCCGTTCGTCCTTCTTGGCACCTAAGTTTTGTCCTACCATGGCACTTCCCGCCGTGGTAAAAGATTGGGAAATGATTCCGCTCATCACATTGACCTTATTATAAACCCCTGCCAATGCCGAGAAGACCACGCCGTACAGGTTAATCCATGCCATAAGAATGGTCTTGGAAAGACAAACTGCCGCCGACTGAATCGCCATAGGAACACCGAGGTTCACCAGACGCCTCAATGCGACTTTCTCCATTTTGAAACTCTTTAACTTAAAGTCAAAACAAAAGCTTTCTCGCTTGTGGTAGAGATACATCAGGGACACCACAAAGCTGACACCCTGACCGATGACGGTCGCCAGTGCCGCACCGAAAACTTCCATCCCCAGATACGCCACAAAAAGAATATCAAGCACAATATTCAAAAGAGCCGCAATGACAATAAAGACAAAGGGACGTTTGCTGTCCCCCATGCCACGAAGGATGGCGCTGACTACATTATAGCCATAGATAAAGACCAGACCCACAATGCAGGTTACGGTGTAGTCCATGGTATACTGATAAGATTCTTCCGGGGTGTTGACCCAATTCAGGATGGGTTCCCGAATCAAAAAGCATATAGCCGACATGAAAATCGATGCCAGAAACAAAAAACTAAACATAGTGCCGATGGTACGCTTGACACCTTCCAGATTGTTGGCTCCCACATCCTGGGCAATCAACACCTGACCGGCGGATGCAAAGCCCATTGCCAAAAAGGTCAAGAGATGGAGAATATCACCGCCGATGGAAACCGCCGACATTCCGACACCGCCGATACATTGTCCTACGACCATCATATCTACAATATTATAAATCGCCTGCAAGGCATTGGAGAAAAATAACGGAAGGGCAAACTGAAGCAGCTGCTTTGTAACATTCCCTTTGGTTAAATCTCTTACCATGGTATGACTCATTACACTCATTCCTTTCTGTCAAGCACGGAAAATACCGCCGACGCAGGAAATCTGCTTCGGCGGTATCGTTTTTTAACCTATCGTTTAGTAATTGGTCCGTGCATGGTAGTGAGTATGCAACAGCTCGTGAGCCTTATGACCACCGGGCTCGCCAAGGAATTCCTCATAGAGCTTGGTGATATCGGGGTTCATGTGGCTCTTCCGGATGGGAGCATTGGCATCCTCAGTATAAAGAGCCTTTGCACGTTCTGTCTTCAAATCGATACCCATCTGGGTTCTAGCCGGAACGATGGGCTGACCACCGCCGGTGACACAACCGCCCGGACATGCCATGATTTCGATGAAGTCATACTCTGCCTCGCCGTTTCTGATACTCTCAAGGAGAGCACGGGCGTTACCCAGACCGTGAGCGATAGCGACACGGACATTCAAATCGCCAACGGGAACGCTAGCTGTCTTGATACCCTCGGTACCACGAACCTGATTGAATTCAATGGAATCCAGTTCTTTACCGGTCAGCTTTTCAGCTACGGTACGGAGAGCTGCTTCCATAACACCACCGGTTGCACCGAAGATAACGCCGGCACCGCTGGCTTCCTCAAAGGGATTGTCAAATTTCTCATCAGGCAGCTCGGTGAACTTGATACCCGCTTCCTTAATCATCTTCGCCAGCTCTCTGGTGGAGATAACGATATCAACATCCCGAAGACCTGCTGCTTCCATTTCATCTCTGCCGCTCTCGAACTTCTTGGCAACACAGGGCATAACCGATACGGTTACGATGGACTTGGGGTCAATGCCATGCTTTTCTGCATAGTAGCTCTTGATGATTGCACCGAACATCTGGTGAGGGGACTTACAGGTGGACAGATTATCCAAGAAGTCCGGGAAGTTATGCTCACAGAACTTAATCCAGCCGGGGCTGCAAGAAGTAATCATGGGCAGCTTGCCACCGTTTTGAATTCTGGAAATCAACTCGTTACCCTCTTCAATGATGGTCAAATCCGCACCGGTATCGGTGTCAAAAGTCTTATCAAAGCCAAGTCTGCGAAGAGCTGCCGCCATTTTGCCGGTAACGGGAGTTCCGATAGGCATACCGAATTCTTCGCCCAGAGCCGCACGAACTGCAGGCGCAGTCTGCACGATAACAACCTTGTTTTCATCTGCCAGAGCTTCCCAAACCTGGTCGGTGTTGTCCTTTTCTCTCAAAGCACCGGTGGGACAAGCTACGATACACTGTCCGCAGTTCACACAGGGAACCTCGTTTAAGGACATATCAAAGGGACTTGCGATGGTGGTGTTAAATCCACGCTCGGTTGCATCAATAACCGCAACGGTCTGGATGGTCTTACAAGCACTGACACAACGGCGGCAGAGCACGCACTTGTTGTTGTCACGAACGATAGACGGGGACAGGTCATCCACCTCATATTCGTTCCGTACACCCTCAAAGCTGATATCAGTGATGCCCAGCTCTTCACTCAAGGTCTGGAGCTCACAGTTCTGGTTTCTTGCACAGGTCAGGCACTTTCTGTCGTGGTTGGACAGAAGCAGTTCCAGGGTAATCTTCCGGGAACGGCGTACTTTAGGGGTGTTGGTATAAACTTCTAATCCCTCAGAAACCGGGTAAACGCAGGCTGCCTGCAGAGCACGGGCACCCTTGATTTCAACCACACACATCCGGCAAGAACCGGTCTGGCTGACATCCTTCAGGTAGCACAGGGTCGGAATATCGATGCCGACCTCACGAGCCGCCTGCAAAATGGTATAATCCGCCGGGACGGTAACGTCCTGGCCGTTAATCTTTAAAGTTACTTTTTCCATTTCTATCGTCCCCCTTTCTTATTGTCTTACAATTGCGTCGAACTTACACTTGTCCATACAAGCACCGCACTTGATACACTTGCTGGTATCAATCACAAACGGATTCTTGATTTCACCAGAGATAGCACCAACAGGACAAACTCTGGAACAAGCACTACAACCTTTACACTTGTCTGCAATGATGGTGTAAGAAAGCAGATCCTTACATACACCGGCAGGACACTTTTTGTCTACAACGTGAGCAACATACTCATCTCTGAAGTACTGCAGGGTGGAGAGAACCGGGTTGGGTGCACACTGACCCAGACCGCAGAGAGAACCGGTCTTGATACTCATTGCAAGTTCTTCTAACTTGTCGAGGTCTTCCAGGGTACCCTGACCCTTGGTAATCTTATCAAGAATTTCATAAAGTCTCTTGGTACCAACACGGCAGGGAGTACACTTACCGCAGGATTCGTCTACTGTGAATTCCAGATAGAACTTTGCGATATCAACCATACAGTTGTCCTCGTCCATAACAATCAGACCACCGGACCCCATCATGGAGCCGATTGCTGTCAAAGAGTCATAGTCGATGGGGGTATCCATCAGGCTTGCCGGGATACAACCGCCGGAAGGACCACCGGTCTGGGCTGCCT
>JAGALN010000163.1 GCA_017625185.1 Clostridia bacterium | reverse complement strand
TCGATTGCTCGCTTTAGCTCTTAAATCGAATACTAACGTTTAAAGTTCGTTATAAAACTTGGAATTGACAAGGTCTATACCTTGTGCAATTGTCGTAATACTGTACTCTTCGTACTCTTCGTATTACCGCTTCTTCACTGTTTACTTTTCAAACATCAGCAGCGTGACGCTGCACTCTAATGCCGTTGTCCCGAGTTCTAAAGTCTTGCTTTAGCACCGGAGCCACAGGCATTTCGTACAACCATCACTATCTTGCGTGACGCTGCACTCTAATGCCGTTGTCCCGAGTTCTAAAGTCTTGCTTTAGCACCGGAGCCACAGGCATTTCGCACAACCATCACTATCTTGCGTGGCGCTGCACCCTAATGCCCTTGTCCCGAGTTCTAAAGTCTTGCTTTAGCACCGGAGCCACAGTCACTTCGCACTTGTCACGGCCGCCCCCTTAAGGGACAGCTTACATAGTATATCACGCTTTTTCTTCCTTGTCAAGAACTTTTTTAAAAAATTTTTCCCTTTTTGTCACTCCCTCAAAAAGCAGCATCACACCGCAGGAAAACGGCGTAATACTGCTTTTTCTTTCCTTTAACCTTTGTTTGGTCCTATATCGGTATCCTTTGGCGGCAGAGGTTCCGGTTGAGAAAAATGATACACATCTTCGTAACTCTCTAGTTCCTCCTCGTTTTCCGGAGGAACTTGAATCAATCCAGTACACTCCATCACCGTTGCCGCATTGGTCAGTTCAAAAAGCGGTTCACCGTTCTTTGTTTCCCGTTCTGCCGGACCTCTCAACACTTCTCTCCTTTTTTCTCCCATACAAAAAAGCCTCCTATGGTAAATTTCCTACCCATAGTATGGCTTTTTGTTTCTCATTTATTCCTGAAACAACCCCAGTTCCCTTGCCACAATCGCCGCAGCGCAACCGCAAAGTTCCCCGCAAGGACGTTTCTTGTAGTATTCCTTTGTCCGCTCCTGTGGCATAGGGGTTTCGCCTTTGGCAAGTCCCAAAAGTTCCCGGCAGATGATGCTGCCATTTTCTTTCTTAAATTCCTCTGCCATCCGCTGGAGTCTTGCATAGTGTGCCGCTTTTTCCTCCGGCACCTTTTTTCCGGTATACCCCTTTACCAAGCCCGCCGTCATAAACATACCGCTGACCGCCCCGCAGACCTCCCGAAGACCGCCCATGCCGCCTCCAAAGGAAGAGGACAGTTTCAACGCCGTTTCTCGCTCCATGCCCAGCTCTTCCGCAAAGGTCAAAAACACCGCCTGGGCACAGTTATATCCTTCACAAAATAAGGTTTCTGCTTTCTTTTTATAGTCCATATTCACACTTTCTTCCTATATATTATAGCTCCATCGAGGTTTCAACGGTTTCTTCCACTTCCGGATAATAGGGAATCTCGTCCATCCGTCGGAACTCGTAACCCTGACCCCGCAGATATTCAATGATTGCCGGCAAGGCATCCGCCGTGGTTCGTTTTGCCGCCGCATCGTGCATCAGCACTACAATATTCTTCTGGGTTGCCGTTTCCTGCATTCGTGCAAGGAGCTGGTCTGCCGAGCGGTTCCCTCCCTCAGCATCCCCGTTTAAGGCATTCCAATCGGCAAAGTAATAGCCGTTTTCCTGCAGGAGCATTTTATACCGTTGTTTGTGTTCCCCGTATTTTCCGGCATTATGTCCACCGCCGGGAAACCGCACCAGCTTAAAGGGTTCCTCACCGGTAACCTTGCGAATTAACTCCTCCACCTTTTTAACCTCTGCCATAAAGCTCTCGCCGGTAGCATATAAGGCGTGATAGTCATGGCTGTAGGTGTGGTTGGCAAGGAGATGCCCCTCGTCAAAAACCCGCTTTGCCATATCGGGATTTTTCTCAATCATAGAACCCAGCATAAAAAAAGTAGCCTTCACACCATACTGTTTCAGCACGTCCAGGATTGCCGGGGTGATGGTATTGGTGGGTCCGTCATCAAAGGTCAGGTAACAGATTTTGCTTTCACTCCCCTTGGCCTCTACTGCAATCTTGAGCAAATCATTTTGACTGGACGCCAAAGGAATTTTAGGCGCCGGCCTCGGGGTGCTCTCCGGCGTTGCATCAACCGCCTTTGTTTCACCGGATTCGTGCCGGCATCCACCAACTCCGCAGGCAATGGCCAAAACCAAAATCACAATGGCACAAAGAACAAAAAGACGAGGCTTTCCATCGTCTATGCCACCTTTTTTCATGAGTTTCTGAATCATACTTCTTCGCCCCTTTGCCGCACATCGCCGTCATTGTTGTTTCCTCTTTATTATATACAACTTGTCCGGTAAAAGTCAAGGGCAGAGTATGGATATTTTCTTCCAAGAAACCCCTCGGGGTGTTGTCTTTTTTCTTATCATATTCCCTTGTCTTTCTGCATAAATATTACCAAAGATTGATACTGATACGAAACGAGGTAATGTATTGTGGCTATGCATTTAATCAAAGAGGACCGAAAAACCGGTGATGTAATTTGCCAAAAATCCAGTCAAACCATGGTGGAGAGCGATGTGATTGTTCCCGATGTAAAACCGGATATCAAAAAGGTTCTGGAAATCAGCAGCACGGTCTGTATCACCCAGAAATCCATCCAACAAGACAAAGTATTTCTTCAGGGCGTGATCCGAATGACAGTTCTGTATCTCCCTGACGGGGATTCCTCCGGACGGCTTTGCAGTCTTTTTGTCACCCAGGACTTCAACCATTCCATAGACGCTCGGGGTGCTATGCCGGATATGCAGCTCTCCTGCGAGGCATTGGCAGAAACTGTTGATCATACCCTGCTCAACAGCCGAAAGGTCAATCTCCGATGCGTGCTTGGCCTTGGAATCAAGGTAGTTCGTCCCATTCTCCTCTCTCTTGCAACCGGAGTTGAGGCAGATACCGAAATTGCCCTTAAGAAAGAGCGTCTCCGGCTTCTGGGAAATACCGAAACCTGCGAATGTCAGATTATTCTCCGGGAACAACTGGAGTTCCCATCAGGAAAACCCACCATTGGCGAAATTCTGCGAATTACCGCCGTTCCCACTGCCACTGAGCTTCGGCTGATGGACAACAAAGCCGTTGCCAAGGGGCAGGTTCGGGTTTGTACCCTGTATAGCAGTGATACCGACCACTCCGTTCAATTCATGGAACATCTTCTTCCCTTTACCGAAATTTTGGATATGGATGGGGCGACAGAGGGCATGGATGGGGACATCGACTTCAGCCTCGCCGATATGTACTATGAAATCCGGGACGATTCCGACGGAGAACCGAGAAATCTTGGCCTGGAGCTGGTGCTTGCCGCCACCGTCCGTGGAAGCGAGGTCACCGAAATTGACGCAGTGACCGATGCCTATTCCCTCTGTGGGGAGCTGGAACTGACCTGTGGCACCCACCACATCGAGCAGCTTCTTGACAATAGCACTGCCGAACTATCTCACAAGGATCAGGCACAGGTTCCCTCCATGCTGCCGCCGCTTAAGCAGGTCTGTGACGTCAACGCCAGTGCAAGGATTGACCGGATTTCTGTGGAGGGAGAGCAGATTACCGTCTATGGCACCCTACGCACCAACATCCTCTACCTGACCGCTGACGAAACTGTTCCGGTTTCCGGATTCAGCCATCTGTCAGAATTCTCTCAGGTCTTCTCTGTGGCAGGCGCCGACAGCAACACCGCCTGCGACGCCCAGGTTTATCTGGACCACGTCAGCTACACCTTAAGCGGAAATGACTCTTTGGAGCTTCGATTCATCCTAGGACTTACCGTCAAGTCGTTAAAAACCGGGGATACTGTTTTTGTGGAGGATATTGCCCTCCGTCCCGACGCCGGAAAGCTCCACCCCTGTATCGTTTTGTATTTTGTTCAAAAGGGAGATTCCCTCTGGAAAATTGCCAAAGAATACCATACCACGGTGGAAGCCTTGAAATCCCTGAACAATTTGGATTGCGACACCATCTATCCGGGACAGCGGCTAAAGATCCTTGCAAAATGTGCATAAACAAAAATCCACCCGGACCGGGTGGATTTTGTGATGAATTTTCATTAAAATTCAGCATCCTCATTTGCAGCACTCTCTTCCAGTACTTCCTGATACTTCTGCAGGATGCTACCATGGAGAATCTCACGGGTTTCTGCATTGATGGGATGAGCAATGTCTTTGAATTCTCCCTCAGGAGTCTTCCGGCTGGGCATTGCAATGAAGAGCTTGTCCTGTCCCTCGATAACCTTGATGTCATGTACCACAAAGGCATCATCAAAGGTCACCGAAACAACCGCCTTCATTCTTCCCTCTGCATTGATTTTTCTTACCCGAATGTCAGTAATCTGCATACAATTACCATTCCTTTCACCAGTTCTTCTTCTGGCTT
>JAGALN010000162.1 GCA_017625185.1 Clostridia bacterium | reverse complement strand
CCCCGCCTTTTCCGTACCGTGCCGCCCGAAAGGCTTTGGTCATATCGATACTCTCAAAGCTGACAATGGGTGCCGCCGCATCGTAAAAGTGGAGTCCTTCAAGTCCCGTCAACCGTTTGATTTCCTCAGCAATAGGCTCGGACGCCAAAGGTCCTGCCGCCACAATGGTATATTCATCCGGGTCGATTCTCGTTACCTCTTCCTCAATGACGGTAATATTCGGGTGGCTCTTGATTTTCTCGGTCACCAGTTTCGAAAACCCATCTCTGTCCACCGCAAGGGCACCGCCGGCGGGGACCTTGGTGGCATCGGCACAAGCCATAATCAAGGAATCCAGTCGACGCATTTCCTCTTTCAAAAGTCCCACCGCATTGTAAATTCCATCGGCACGAAGGGAATTACTGCAGACCAGCTCCGCAAAGTCATCACTCTTATGGGCAGGGGAATGCTTTTTTGGCTTCATCTCAAAAAGCTTTACTTGGATTCCCCGGTTTGCCACCTGCCATGCCGCCTCGCAACCGGCAAGACCGGCGCCAATGATTCGAAGTTCCATAATTCTTCCTCCAATGTAATACAGGGCTGCTGCCAAAGCAACAGCCCTGTTTTTCTTATTTTTTCTTGGTTTCCGGCTTTCTTACATACTTACACGCTTCGTTGAAGCACTTATAAGACACCGGACCACGCCGTTTGAATGCCCGGACCTTCATCAGGGTTCCGCCGCATTCAGGGCATTGTTCCTTGGTTGGTTCGTCCCAGGAGATAAAGTCACAGGCAGGGCTATTCTCGCAGGTATAGAAGGTAGCACCCTTCTTGGACTTTCTTACCTGAACCTTGCCACCACACTTGGGGCAGGGTACATCCAATTCCTGAGAAATCGCCTTGGTGTTCCGACATTCCGGGAAGCCGGGGCATGCCAGGAATTTCCCGAACCTGCCCTGCTTATAAACCATCATCCGTCCGCACTTCTCACAAACCACATCGGAAACCTCGTCCTGAATCTCAATATGACCGATTTTTTCCTCGGCCTCTTTCAGGGTTTTGGCAAAGGGACCGTAGAAATCACGGATAATCTCTTTCCAACCGGTGGTGCCGTCGGCAACGGTTTCGATTTTATCTTCCATATTGGCGGTAAACTCAACATCCACAATATCTTGGAAATTCTCTTTCATCAAATCGGTCACAATACACCCAAGTTCGGTGGGATACAAGCTCTTCCCCTCCCGTGCCACATAGCCTCTTGCTGAGGTAATGGTTGCAAGGGTGGGGGCATAGGTACTGGGTCTGCCGATTCCCTCTTCTTCCATTGCCTTGACCAATGCTGCCTCGGTATACCGAGCGGGAGGCTGGGTAAAATGCTGCTCCGGCTCAATTTCTTTCAGTAATAGTTTCTGTCCCTCGGTCAGAGTAGGAATCTTTTTAGATTTCTCTTCTTCCTCGTCCTTGCCCTCAACATACAGGGTCATGAATCCGGCAAACTTAATCTCGGAACCCATGGCACGAACCAGATGGTCTCCTGCCGTGATGTCTACACTGACAGAGTCAAGAACCGCATCGGACATCTGGCTTGCCATAAACCGGAGCCAGATTAAACGATAGAGCTTATACAAATCCGGCTTTAGCTTCTCCTTGACCTGCTCCGGCGTGTTGGAGCAGGCGGTGGGACGGATGGCTTCGTGGGCATCCTGGGCACTCTTCTTTGCCCGGTAAACCTTGGGGGTTTTGGGAATAAAGGCATCTCCGTACTGATTACCGATAAAGGCTCTTGCCTCACTTTGTGCCACCGGAGAAATCCGCAGAGAGTCGGTTCTCATATAGGTAATGTAACCCATTTCGTAAAGCTGCTGTGCCGCCATCATAGTCCGGCGAGCGGTAAAATTCAACTTCCGGGATGCCTCCTGCTGGAGGGTACTGGTGGTAAAGGGCGGGGCACTCCGCCGCTTGGTTTCTTTCTTAACCACAGAGGCAACGGTGTAATCTGCATTCTTCAATGCCTCCACCACCTGCATGGTCTTTTCCTCATTGGAAAGGGGCATCTTTTTGCCGTTTGCCGTCCCATAGAACTTCGCCATAAAGGGGAGCTTTCCCTTATCGTTGGTCAGCTTTAAATCAATGGTCCAATATTCTTCCGGGTTAAAGGCTTCAATCTCCCGTTCTCTGTCCACAATCATCCGGACAACCACCGATTGGACACGGCCGGCGCTTAGACCCTTCTTCACCTTTTTCCAAAGCAGAGGACTAATCTGATAGCCTACGATTCTGTCCAGAACCCTTCTGGTCTGCTGGGCATCTACCAGATTCATATCAATGGGTCTTGCTTCCTTGACCGCCTCTTTAACCACATCTTTGGTTACCTCATTAAAGGTAATCCGGCAGGCAGAGCTTGGATCAATATCCAGAACATTTGCCAAATGCCAGGAAATGGCTTCGCCCTCACGGTCCGGGTCGGTTGCCAGCAAAACTTTATCGGCAGCCTTTGCCTTTTTCTTCAGTTTTGCAATCAAATCACCCTTACCCCGGATGGTAATGTATCTTGGTTCAAAATCATGTTCCAAGTCCACACCAAGCTGACTCTTGGGAAGGTCCTGCACATGCCCCATAGTGGCTTCGATGGTATAACCGCTGCCCAAATATTTTTTCACCGAGTCCACCTTGGTGGGGGACTCCACAATAACCAGTTTCTTCTTGGTTCCACCGGTCTTTTTGGCGGTCTTTTCAGCCATTCTCTTCTCCTCCTATATTTGTAAGCTATATCGACCGCCTGCACTCTGGCTCACGGCCTTCTTCATCTGCAGAATAATCAACTGGCTGCTAAGGAGCCCCGTTTCTATTCCGCAGGCATCTGCAATATCATCAAAGGCGACTTCATCGCCCTGTTCCCGCAAAACCTGCAGGATTTTCTTCTCCTCGAAGGAGAGGTTCTTCTCCAAAATCCATTCCTCAAACCGCTCATCCGTGATTTCAGACTTCTTCGGCTCATGTTTGGAAAGATTCCAGTCAACCGGCTTTTCCTTCGGTTTTTCTTCCGGTTTGACCCCCACCAAAGGCTTCCCCAATTGCTCGATTCCGTATTCCAGTTTTTCCGGATATCTGCCGAGATATTCCTCAATGATATCCAAAGCACCGGTCATGGGCGTACAACCGTCACGAATCAACTCGTTGGGAAGTGCCGAAAAGGCGTTTAAGGGATTGCCGGGGACCGCAAAGACATCTGCATTCGCATCCTGGGCAAGCCGCACTGTAATGGCAGTTCCGCTTTTTACTTCACCCTCCACCACCACAACACCGTGGGATAGCCCCACCATAATGCGGTTCCGCTGCTCATAGAAATAGGGTTTCCCGATGGTACCGGGCGGTTGCTCCGACAGAATACAGCCATGCTTTAAGATATGATAATAGAGTTCTGTATTTTCCTTAGGATAAATCTTATCCACACCGCCGGCAAGAACTGCCACAGTGATTCCGCCAGCCTCTAAAGCACCCCAAAGTGCCGCCGAATCAGCCCCCACTGCCAGACCGCTAACAATCACGCCACCGCCCGCCGCCAGATCCTTTGCCATGGCTCTGGCAAAACGACGGCCATCATCAGTAGCCTTTCTGGCACCTACCACCGTAACGCCCAGCATCCGATTAAAGTCGGGAAGCTCGCCCTTAACATAAAGAATCTGGGGCGGGTCATAGATCTCCCGCAAACGCTCGGGGTATGCCGGCTCGTCAATGGACAGTACCTGGATTCCCTCCTTCTGCCACGCCTCTAAATTTCGGGCAACGGCGTCCAGATTCTTCGCTATCCGGAGTCGTTGTCCCAATCGCAAAAACTTACTGTATGCCGGTTTGGTCAAATCCAGCTTGAAGATTTCCTCCGGAGTTCCAAACTCTCGCAAAAGGCAATTGACCTGGGATGGGTTGTGACTACAGCAATCATTCAACCAAAGACGGTATAACAAATCCTTTTCTGCCACCATGCTCCCCCCTATCCCTGACGGAACCCATACATGGCAATCCCGGCAGCAACAGCAGCGTTTAAGGATTCTACTTTACCCGCCATGGGGATTCTGATGCACTGGTCAGCGAGGGAAAGTACCTCTTTAGAAACTCCAGCAGCTTCACTGCCAATCACCAGCATCTGCTTTTCTTTTTTTACGGCGTCTGCCAGGGACACCGAGTCATAAAGTGCCGTAGCTGTTACAAAGAAACCGTTCCTCTTACATTCTGTCAAGTATTCCGGAGCCACCCCCGTCATGCAGGGAACCCGGAAGAGAGAGCCCATGGTGGAGCGAACCACCTTGGGGTTATACAAATCGGCACAGCCTTTCATCAGGAGGATGCCATCCACACCGGCTGCCTCTGCCGTTCTGACAATCGTTCCTAGATTCCCAGGCTCGGAAACTCCGTCTAACACCAGCAAAAACTTACTGTCTGGCAAGGAAGGCTCCTTATTTTCCATCCTTAAAAGAACACCGATTCCCTGAGGGGTTTCGGTATCACAGCATTCTTTGAAAAGTTTTTCGCTTGTCCGGAAAAGGGTTTTGCCTCCCTCTTCGATTGCCCGAATGTAGTCCGAATGTTTCCCTACAAAGGAATCGGATACCAAGACCATCTCAATTCTGTCATAGGCATAGGTCAAGGCCTCATCAGCCATCCGTCTACCCTCTGCAAAGTAGAGTCCGTTTTCGATTCTTCCCTTTTTGCTTTGGAGAGACCGCACCAGTTTTAACAACTTATTCTCACGGCTGGTAAGCTCCTGCATCCTGACACCTTCTATCCTTCCAATATTTTCAGCAGTTTCTGCTTCTGCACAATCTTCAAAATCAAATAGCTTACCACCGTCTGGATGGGAAGCAACAATAAATTCTTTAGGATTCTGGAGGGTAAAATTCCAATAAAACCACTGGCAACAGTAGGCGCCAGGGCAATGGAGTTTAAGAGAATATTCCCAACCAGAACCACCAACAGCTTTGCCACAAAGACCCGCCACAGAGTAACCGGCTTTTGATACAAAACCATACCGTAAAAGATTCCCGAAATCCCTACCGATAGGGTATAGGCGGGAATGTAGGCTCCCGTAGGATTCAATGCCAAAGAAATAACATCCTGAATCATTCCGGTAAGCAAGCAGGGCAGGGGTCCAAAGAGCATCCCCACCACCGGCTGGGTAATGAACCCAAATCCGATCCGTAAATAGGCACTCAACCGCAGGGTAAAGTATCCCAAAATAATATTCAGTGCCATCATCATGGCACAAACGGTCAAAACCCGAGGATTCTGCATTTTTTTCTTCAAGGAATCACGGCGAAAGCTAACGCAGCACAAAACAAGCATCGCCAAAACACCGCCGATGATTCCCAGACTAATCCAGGGATTCGACAAATCCTCAAACACCTTGCCAAGAGGTGTCAGCAGTGCATTTAAACTGGCTTTCCATCCATCCAGCATTCCATCAAAGCGTTCCTCAAACATAGAAAATTACCTCCAAAAATCACTGTCAGCACAGGGAAAGAGGTATTTTCTGCCTAACAGCGGGATGCGGCGTCCACACCGCGACAAAACGTTCTTCGTCCGGTTATCAACTCCCTGTATAACCGGCACTGAAAGCCAAAGGCTAACGCATGGACGCCTACTCTGTGATTTTTCACTCAAGTCGAGAGGAATTGAACCACATAAGGTTTTAAAATGCAAATTCCACATAATACTGCAGAAAAATTAACAGATATACACCAGTATTATCTGTTAATTTTCCTTTGTCTTTCATTATAATTTGCTATCTTAAAATTCTTCGACCCTAAACCAAGTTTAAGGCTTATGGGGTTCGATTCTCCTCGGCTTAATCAAAGAAATTCTTCAGTTACGCTAAGGTTTGCCTTAGAAACTGAAGAATCTCCATGCTGTGATTTCTGGTTTAACGAACCTGATCTACCAGCTTCTTGAAAGCCTCGGGATCAGAAATTGCAAGCTCGGAGAGCATCTTTCTGTTCATCTCGATACCCTTCTGCTTGAGTCCGTTCATAAACTTACTATAGCTCATGCCGTTTGCACGGGTTGCCGCGTTAATACGAGCAATCCAGAGCTGTCTAAACTCTCTCTTCTTCGCCTTTCTGTCTCTGTACGCATACGCCAAAGACTTCATAACTGCCTGATTCGCAGTTCTAAACAGCTTGCTCTTTGCGCCTCTGTAGCCCTTTGCAAGCTTTAAGATTTTTTTATGTCTGGCGCGGGTCTTCATAGCGCCTTTTACTCTTGCCATGTTAAAAGCTCCTTTCTCAAATCACGTTTGTTCAATTCCCAAAACCGTAAGGTTTATTTGTAAGGCATCATGCTCTTGATGGTTGCCTCATTGGCAGCAGACAGGTAGCCGCCTTTTCTCAAATGTCTTTTTCTTTTGGTGGTCTTCTTGTTCAGGATGTGGCTTCTGAACGCCTTGCTTCTCTTTACCTTACCGCTCTTGGTTAAACCAAAACGTTTTGCAGCGCCTCTGTGAGTCTTAATTTTCGGCATAGTATTTCTCTCCTTCCATACTGATTAAATTCTTCGGCTTTACGCCTTTTTGGGTGATAATATCATAGCCATACTGCGGCCTTCCAGCTTGATGTCCTTATCGGCACCGCCGAACTCACCGACTTCGTCCCGGAACCGTGTCAGGATATCCCTGCCGAGAGAACTGTGGGTAATCTCACGTCCCCGGAACCGAACCGATACCTTGACCTTGTCTCCGGCCTTCAAGAACTTGATTGCCTGATTGAGCTTGGTCTGGTAGTCGTGCTGGTCGATGTTGGGAGTAAGACGAACCTCTTTGAGCGCAATCACCTTCTGGTTCTTGCGGTTCTCCTTTTCCCGCTTTGCAAGCTCGAACTTATGTTTGCCATAGTCCATAATCTTGCAGACGGGCGGCTTTGCCTGAGGTGCGATTTTGACCAGATCCAGGTTCCGCTCCTCTGCCATGGTCTGGGCAACGCTGTTCTCCACAACGCCCAGCTGTTCCCCGTCAGGGCCGAT
>JAGALN010000161.1 GCA_017625185.1 Clostridia bacterium | reverse complement strand
GGTAATCCCAGCCCCTTCGGTCCTCTTCCAGACGGCTTTCCGGGATATCCCCCCGAAGTGCCATGATGTTTTCCAATCCCGCCCCTTTGATTTCCTGAATCTTCTCCCGCACTGTATCCTTGGTGGAGGAAACGCAGGTCAGGTGTGCCAAGGTAGGAACGCCGTACCGTTCCTTGATATTTTTAGCAATCTCTAAGGTGTACTTGCTGGTGCCGCCGCCGGCACCGTAGGTCACGCTCATGAACGCCGGCTTTAGCTTGGCAATCTCCTCGGTCGCCGCCTTGACACTGTCAAAGCCCGTTTCCGTCTTGGGCGGAAACACCTCAAAGGAGACGGAGAGTTCATCCCGATTTAAAGAATCAATGATTTTCATAAAAAATCGCCTCGTTTTCATTTCTGTTATTATCTTACCACGACTCGCCCTTATAAGTCAACCTTTCCCTGATGATGCCTTGACAAACCTCAAAAAAAGATGTACAATAAACGGGTATTTTTTGATATTTATTCGTACATGAAAGAGGTGTAGTCGTTCATGGCAATCTGGAACGAAAAATTCGAAACCATGCCGAGAGAGGAACTAGAGCAATTACAGAGCGAGCGTCTCCTCAATACCGTTCGTCGAGTTTATGAGAACGTGGCTCCCTATCGGGAAAAGATGGATGCCGCCGGCATCAAGCCGGAGGACATCAAATCGGTGAAGGATTTGAGCAAGCTTCCCTTTACCACCAAGCAGGATTTGCGGGATAATTTCCCCTACGGCTTTTTTGCCATCCCCATGGAAGAGGTCACTGAAATCCACGCCTCCTCCGGCACCACGGGAAAACAGACGGTGGTTGGCATGAACAACCATGACGTAGACATCTGGGCAGAGATCGCAGCCCGTGCCTTGACCTCCTATGGTGTTCATAAGAATTCGATTGTACATACCGCTTATGGGTTCGGTTTATTCACCGGCGGGTTCGGCGCCCACTACGGTGCTTTGAAGATTGGTGCAACTGCCATTCCGGTCTCCTCGGGTAACTCCCGCCGTCAAATACAGATTATGAAGGACTTTGGCAGTACCTTTTTGGCATGTACTCCTTCCTATGCTCTCTCTTTGGTGGAAACCCTGCACGAGATGGGATATACCAAGGATGATTTGAAATTAGAGGGCGGTGCCTTCGGTGCAGAACCCTGGACGCCCCAGATGCGTGCCGAGCTGGAAGAAAAGCTGGGCATCAAGGCCTATGACATTTACGGCTTGAGCGAGATTATGGGTCCTGGCGTCAGCTATGACTGTGTCTGCCAGAACGGTATGCACATCAACGAGGACCACTTTATCCCCGAAATCATCGACCCGGATACCGGCGAGGTACTCCCCCAGGGCAGTGTGGGCGAATTGGTCTTTACCTGTATCACCAAAGAGGCATTCCCCTTGATTCGGTATCGCACCCGGGATATTACTTCTCTAAACTATGAGAAATGCGGTTGCGGCAGAACCTTTGTCCGGATGAGCAAGCCCATGGGTCGCTCCGATGATATGCTGATTATTCGAGGTGTCAACGTCTTCCCCTCCCAGATTGAGGAGGTCCTGATGAACATTGAAGAAACCTCTCCCCATTATCAGCTGGTAGTTGACCGGAAGGACAACAAGGATAGCTTAGAGGTTCTGGTGGAGGTATCTTCCGAAATCTTTAGTGATGAAATCAAATCTCTGGAGAAGATTACCCGTAAGGTGCAGGATAGCCTGATGACGGTTCTCGGCTTAAAAGCCGCTGTCAAGCTGGTAGAGCCCAAGAGCATTGCCCGCAGCGAGGGCAAAGCCGTCCGGGTCATCGACAAGCGGAGTTTGTATAATCGGTAATGATTCATCCCCTCTGTTTTACAGAGGGGATTTGTTTTGCAAAGAATCTGTCCGGACCATGCGGAATATATGTAGGGACCGGCGTCCCCGACGGTCCGTTTGCCATTGGGAAACATTTTCGGGAGGGCATGGAAACCCTCCCCTACAATTATCATGATTCTTTGTGGCTCCGTCGACAGATTCTTCCCTTTTGCCACTGTAAAATCCGGCATTGGGTGGAGCGTCACGCTCCTTTCAAGCACGACTGGAATTACAAAAACGCTGTGCTAATAACTAGCACAGCGATTTTGCAATATGTCTTGTTACATGGCAATTGATATTAACCGCACAGGGCATCCCGGCAATATGGGTGGGGAAGGTTTCTACGTTCACCCCCAAAGCCGTGGTCTTTCCCCCGAAGCCTTGAGGGCCGATGTCCAGTTGGTTAATTTTTGTAAGGAGGGTTTCCTCCAGCTCGGCATAATAGGGGTCGGGATTTTTAGAATCCACATCCCGCAGAAGTGCCGATTTGGCAAGGGTTGCACACTTTTCAAAGGTGCCGCCGATTCCCACACCCACCACCAGAGGCGGACAGGGATTTCCGCCGGCAGATTTCACGGTTTCCACCACAAAATCAATAATGCCGTCCAGCCCCTCCGAGGGCTTGCACATCTTGATGGCACTCATATTCTCACTGCCAAAGCCCTTGGGTGCCAGGGTGATTTCCAAAGAATCCCCTGCCACCAGCTCCAGGTGAATCACCGCCGGCGTATTGTCTCCGGTGTTCCCTCTGCGGACGGGGTCTTGGACCACCGACTTACGAAGGTACCCATCCCGATACCCCTGACGAACCCCCTCATTGATGGCATCTTGGAGCAATCCGCCGGTGATATGCACCTCCTGCCCCAGCTTGAGGAAGAAAACCGCCATTCCGGTGTCCTGACAAATGGGCATTTGCTCATCTCTTGCAATCTCTGCATTCTTTAGGATATCGGTCAGCATGGTTTGGGCAATGGGGCTTTCCTCCCGGGCAAGACCCCGCTCCAAAGCACACCGCACATCGGAATTCAGATTGCAGTTTGCCTCGATACACATTTCCCGTACCGTCTGGATGATTCTTGTAACAGAAATCTCTTTCATGGCAGTTTACAGCTTGGAAAGGCTCTCCAGAACCGTCTGGAGCATTGCCTTGTAGCTTTCGCCCTTCTTCCGCTCTTCTTCTACCACGCTAGCTGGTGCCTTTTCGGTAAAGCCTTTATTATTCAGCTTACCCTCAACCCGCTTAATCTCGCCCTCCAACCGTTCCTTCTCTTTCGTCAGGCGGGCAAGCTCCTTCTCCTTGTCAACCAACTGGTCAAGAGGGAGCAAAAGCTCGGCACCGGGTGCCGGAACGGAAACTGCATTTTCGGGGATGCCGGCACGGTCTTTCTGAATCTTCACCTCATCGGCAGATGCCAGTTTGGTATAGAAGACCACACCCTTTTCAAACACTTCCGGTTTTTCGGTGACGATATACAGGGTAGATTTCTTGGAGGGAGGAACATTCATTTCGTTACGGATGTTCCGGATACCCTTGATGGAATCCATAATCATCTGCATTTCTGCCTCCGCATCGGCGTTGGCAAGCTTTTCATCATAAACGGGGAAACTTGCTATCATGATACTCTCGCCCTCATGGGGAAGTGCCTGCCAGATTTCCTCGGTAATGAAAGGCATAAAGGGATGGAGCAGCTTTAAGGTATTCGAGAGAACATAAGTCAATACCTGCTGTGCTGTTTGGTTACTCTCGCCCTCTTCAAAAAAGCGGGGTTTTACCAATTCAATATACCAGTCACAGAAGCTATCCCAGATGAAGTCATACAGCTTGGAAACTGCAACACCCAGCTCGTACTTGTCCAGGTTTTCGGTGACTTCCTTTACCAGCTCGTTATAAGCATGGAGAATCCACTTATCCTCCAGCTTCAGCTTTTCGTATGCAGGAAGCTCACATTTGTCAATGTTCAGGTTCATGAGAACGAACCGGGATGCGTTCCAAATCTTATTGGCAAAGTTTCGGCTTGCCTCCACACGCTCGATGTAGAACCGCATATCGTTACCCGGGGAATTACCCGATGCCAGGGTAAACCGCAGGGCATCGGCACCGTACTGGTCGATAATTTCCAAGGGGTCAATGCCGTTCCCCAAGGACTTACTCATTTTTCTGCCCTGGGAGTCACGAACCAGACCATGGATATATACATGCTTAAAGGGAACCTCACCCACATGCTCTAAACCTGAGAACATCATTCTGGCAACCCAGAAGAAGATGATATCATAACCGGTAACCAAAGTGTCGGTGGGATAGAAATACTCCAAATCCTCGGTCTTGTCCGGCCAACCCAAGGTAGAGAAAGGCCAAAGTGCCGAGCTGAACCAGGTATCCAATACGTCCTCGTCCTGCTTCATCTTGCCGCCGCACTTGGGGCATACAGTAACATCCTCTTTCGAAACCACCGTTTCGTCACAATCCTGACAGTAATATGCCGGAATCCGGTGTCCCCACCAGAGCTGACGGGAGATACACCAGTCATGGACATTCTCCATCCAATGGAGATAGGTCTTGGAGAATCGGTCAGGAACAAACTTGGTATCACCGTGAATCACGGCATCTGCCGCCGGCTTTGCCAGAGGCTCCATCTTCACAAACCACTGCTTGGATGTGATGGGCTCTACGGTAGTACCGCAGCGGTAACACTGTCCCACGTTATGACTATGGGGAACCACCTTAACCAGAAGGCCCTCTTTCTCTAAATCTTCTACCATAGCTTTTCTTGCTTCATAGCGGTCCATGCCCTGATACTTACCACCGTACTGATTGATGGTAGCATCATCGTTGAGCACCTTAATCTGCTCTAAATTATGACGCAACCCAACCTCAAAGTCGTTGGGGTCATGGGCAGGGGTAATCTTCACGCAGCCGGTACCGAATTCCATGTCTACATAGTCATCGGCAATGACCGGAATCTCTCTGCCGACCAGAGGCAGAATCAGCATCTTACCCACCAGATGGGTATAACGCTCATCATTGGGGTTCACCGCAACGGCAGTATCCCCCAGCAGGGTTTCAGGACGGGTGGTTGCGATTTCGATAAAGTCGTCGCTATCCTTAATGGGGTACTTGATATGCCAGAAGAATCCATCCTGCTCGGCATACTCTACCTCCGCATCAGAAAGAGCCGTAGCACAACTGGGACACCAGTTGATAATCCGGTTTCCCTGATAAATCAAGCCTTTGTTGTAAAGGTTGACAAAAACCTCTTTCACGGCCTTGCTGCAACCCTCGTCCATGGTAAACCGCTCCCGCTCCCAGTCGCAAGAACAACCAATCTTCTTCAGCTGGCTAATGATTCTGCCGCCGAACTTCTCCTTCCACGCCCAGACACGCTTTAAAAATTCCTCTCTGCCCAAATCATAACGGGTCAGACCCTCGTTGACACGGAGGTCCTCCTCTACCTTAATCTGGGTGGCAATGCCTGCATGGTCGGTGCCGGGCACCCAAAGTGCCGCATAGCCCTGCATTCTCTTGGCACGAATCAAAATATCCTGGAAAGTTTCGTCCAGGGCATGTCCCATATGTAACTGACCGGTTACATTGGGAGGGGGAATCACAATGGTAAACGGCTTCTTCTCCGGGTCAATCTGGGTATGAAAATACCCCTGATCCACCCAAGTTTGATAAATCCGTTCCTCTACCTGTTTCGGGTCATAGGTCTTTGAAAGCTCCTTTGCCACAAAATCGCTCCTCTCTGTCTTCTATATGAAAAATCCGATTGAATTTTTAGATTTGATTTTCTTTTTTCTTGTGGGGACGGAGGACTACATCCGTCCGCTGGTATCCCACATCGGCAGGCGGACCGTCCAGGAGGCCGGTCCCTACATTTTGCCATCCTTCGTATCAAAAGAAAGCATTCATAAATTTTATTATATCATCATTCTTCACTATTAGCAAGCCTTTTTTCGACAATCACCAGACATAATCTGCATCCAAATTCCCCAGCAGATACCGGCGAATCATATCCAGCACATAAAGGCTGGTTCTCTCCCTGACCATTTCCCGGTCCCCCGCAAGCTGAAGTCGGTACGCCTTGTGGAAATCCTTTGCAGAAATGCTGATATAAACCAACCCCACCGGCTTATGAGGCGTTCCGCCCCCGGGTCCTGCAATCCCGGTCATGGAAACGCCGATGTCCGCACCGCTCCGTAGGCGTGCACCCCGGCTCATTTCCAAAGCGGTTTCCTGGGATACCGCACCGAACTTTTCTAGGGTATCATGGGAAACACCCAGCAGTTCTTCCTTTTTCTCATTGGAATAAGTGACAAAACCGCAATGGAAGCAGTTGGAGGCACCGGACACATCGGTCAGCTTCTTGGCAACCAAGCCACCGGTACAGCTCTCTGCCGTTGCTACCGTCAACTTTCTCTCATGGAGCAATTCCACTACCGTCTGCTGCAGGGTTGCAGTTTCCCCTTCGGCATAGACAAAGTCCCCTAAAATCTCCCGGACTTCTGTTTCCAAGGGCATCAGCAGTTCCTCTGCCTGCTCCACACTCTCTGCCTTGGCGGTTAGGCGCAGCTCCATCTCCCCGGTCTTGGCATAGGGAGCAATGGTGGGATTTTCTTGCCGGTCAATGATGGCTTTTAACTGTTCCTCTGCCGCCGATTCCCCTACCCCAAAAACCCGGAGGGTTCGGGAATGAATGACACAATCGGCTTTCTGTTCTAAATAAGGCCGAACCTTCTCCCGGAGCATGGGAACCATCTCCCGGGGAGGACCCGGCAGCATGATAAAGACTTTCCCCCCATGCTCCACAATGGCACCAGGCGCCGTGCCGTTATCATTGTCCAGAACGATACATCCCTCCGGCATTTCTGCCTGCTTCCAATTGTTCTCGGGCATAGGACGGTTCATCTTTTGGAACCGTTCTATAAGCCGTCGTCGACTCTCCTGGTGCATTACACAGGAAAGACCGCAGTACTCTGCCACGGTTTCCTTGGTCAAGTCGTCCCCGGTGGGGCCCAGACCCCCAGTTAAAATTACACCGTCAGCACGCCCCGCCGCTGTTTTGAGTGCTTCCTTTAACCGGTCTGGGTTGTCCCCCACCACCGTGGTATAATAGACATTCATCCCTAGCTCACTGAGCATCCGGCTGATGTCCCGGGCATTGGTATTCACAATCTGTCCCAGCAATAACTCGGTTCCCACCGAGAGAATCTCAAAGTTCATAGTAACTCCTTACGGCTCAATCAAAATAGTTTCTACCTCTGCCATAGCACGCTCTACCATCTCGTCCAGATTGGTAAGCAGTTTCTCCGCCTCAACAATTTCATTGATTTCCGGGCGGGTCTTGGGGTGCTTGGGCACGAAGATGGTACAGCAATCCTCATAGGGCAGAATCGAGGTTTCGTAGGTATCAATCTTCTTGGAAATGGCAACAATTTCTTCCTTGTCCATCCCGATGCAGGGACGGAATACCGGCATGGAAACTGCGTTGTCGGTTACCGCCAGACTCTCCATGGTCTGGCTTGCCACCTGACCGATGCTCTCCCCAGTAACCAGCGCTCTTGCCCCATCCTTTTCTGCAAGCTTCTGGGCGATTTGCATCATAATCCGCCGCATAATCAGGGTCAGGTAGTTCTTGGGGCATTGCTCAATGATAGCAAGCTGAATCTCGGTAAAAGGCACCACATGAAGCCTGATTTTCCCAGTGTAGACTGATACCAGCTTGGCAAGGTCAATTACCTTTTCCTTGGCACGGTCGGAGGTATAGGGATGGCTGTGGAAATGCACTGCCGAGAGGGCAACGCCCCGCTTTGCAATCATCCAACCTGCCACCGGGCTGTCAATGCCACCGGATAGGAGCAGCGCCGCCTTGCCGTTGGTTCCCACCGGCATACCGCCGGCGCCGCTGATTTTCTCGGTAAAAATATAGGCCTTCTGGCGAATCTCAATCTGCACCAGAATATCCGGGTTGTGGACATCCACAGATAACCCCTTCACATTCTTTAGAATAGCACCGCCCATCTGCTGGCAAATCTGGGGAGAGTTCAAGGGGAACTGTTTGTCCTCCCGCTTTGCCTCCACCTTAAAGGTCTTCCCCTCGGTGTCCATCTCCTTCAAGCATTCGATGGTAGTTTTGGCAATGCTCTCCATATCCTTGTCGCAGGAAACTGCCGGGCAAATGTTTACAATACCAAAGACTTTCCG
>JAGALN010000160.1 GCA_017625185.1 Clostridia bacterium | reverse complement strand
CGCATAAAGTAGTCGTAATCCTCCAGCAGAAACAGATGGGGGGAATACCCGCCCAACACAGCGTCACAACCGGCACGGTAGAGAAACGCCGCTCCAATGGTGTTATTTGCCACCGTATTCAAAAGAGGGGTTGCCGGGGGAAAGCAGACCGCACCGCTATTCGGAGGGAACTCAAACCAGCCATGACCGGTTATCCGTTCTCCCCGGTCATCAATCAGGTATTGGTTCCCAAAGACCATGTCCGCCCCCGGATGCCCCTCCAATTCCCCAACCATGGCATCCAAAAACCCGGGCAAAAACCGGTTGTCGCTGCTTATCCATGTATAAAACTCCCCCTTTGCCTGAGAGAATCCGTTGTTGAGGGCACGGGGCAATTTTTGATTTTCCTGGGAATGAACCTGAATCCGAGAATCCGTTTTGGCGTATTCCTCGGCAATCCTCCGGGAGCTGTCGTCCGAGCCGTCGTCCACCACAATCAGCTCCCATTTCTGATAGGTCTGGGCAAGCACCGATTCGATTGCCTGGTTCAAATAGTCCTCACCGTTATAGACCGGCAGAACCACCGAAACCAGTCCCGGCGTCTTTTGTGTATGGATTCGCTCTGCCCGCAAACGGGGAAGAAAACGATTTTTAAATCCCATGGCTACGCCTCCTCCATCTCTTGCAACAGCTCCCAAAAGGCTTCTCTCTCACATTCCTTGTAGTATTGCTCCCATTCGGTGCCGGTTTCCCGGAGCCGGTTCCATTCCTCCTCCGCAATCTCCAGCCGTTCCCTGACGTACCGCAAGTCCCAGCCCCGGGGCGCATATCCGTCCCGAAAGAGCCGATAGGTGGTCAGGATTCCTGCCCGAATGGTTTTTCGGACGTGTTCCCGGCTGAACCGCCATGGCTCCACATGGTGTTCCACCCACGCCTTTGGCTGGATTCCGATTTTCCAGCCCCTCTGCAACGCCATAAAGCAGAGTGCCGTTTCCTCACCGCCTTCGTAGCCTGCGCCCACCCTGCCATAGTCGGTGGGAAATCCGCCTAAGGCGTCCAGGGCGCTGTGCCGCACTGCAAAACAGGCACCGTAGGGAAAGGCATACTGTTCCCTTACCCTTTTGTACCGGGAGTAGGGCACCCGATAGGCGCTCCAGAGTCCCTCATGCCCTGGCAGTACCGCCTCAGGCCGAGGCTCCGGCAGTTTCAGGAAAATCTGTCCCCCTACAATGGCGGTGTCGGAACGGCCCCGAAAGGATGCCGCCATCCGGGCTGCCAGATTCTTATCCGCCACCGCATCGTCATCCATATAAAGAAGAAACTCCCCTTTGGCGTGGGCGGCTCCGGTGTTCCGGGCATAGGAAATCCCAGGTTTCGGCTCCTTTACCCACCGCACCAAGGGCGAAAATGCCGTTATCGGCGGGGCGTCCTCCCGGTTCCAGACCACCAGGACCTCATAATCCTCTCGCCTCATGGTCTGGGCAAGTGCCGAATCCACCGCCTCTGAAAGTCCGGAGCAGACCCCTGCGGTGCAGAGAATCACCGAAATCTTTTTCTCCCACCTTCCCTTAGGGATTGGCATTGGCTCCGGCGCCCGCCCCGCTGGACGGCGAAGCTCGCAGATGCCCTTTCGCAGGGCAAGCCGGATGCCGGAGCCGCTGACCTGTGCCGCCCCGGTCAAGGTAATGTTCGCTTTAGGCTTCTTCATCCAGCTTCACCTCCACGGGAATATGAAAACTTCCAAAATAGGCTTCTCCCCGGGTTTTGATTTCCAGAACAGAATCCCAATAGTCATAATAGGAAATCGGGTTGCTCTCCGGCTTTTCCAGACCTGCCGCCAAGATAAAGCTCCCGCCGCAGAGAGGGCTTTGGAACCGGAAGGTCACCTGCCGGACACTGCCCCCCGGAATCCCAACGCCCTTTTCTTTCGAGGACAGTACCAACAGGTCCAACCCTTCCCGGTTCTTCACCGAAACGGAAAGGTTGGCAGCGCTCACCCTATCCGGGAGCTGCACCGTGACGGTAAGGGTGATTTCCTTGCCGTATTCCCAGATTTCCGGTGCCGACACAGAGCGGATGGCGCCGATACATTCCCCGAACCGCCGGCCTCTAAGGGTTTCTCCCTGACCCACCGAGCTTGCCATATAAGCAGCGGTCACTGCATCAACCTGGCCGTCCTGCCGAATGGCTCCATCCTCCATCCAGAT
>JAGALN010000159.1 GCA_017625185.1 Clostridia bacterium | reverse complement strand
GTATCACATAAGGAGGAATTATCGTGAAACAGTATAACGTTGGTATCATCGGCGCAACCGGCATGGTGGGTCAGCGGTTCATTACCCTGATGGAGAACCATCCCTGGTTTAACTTGAAAGTTCTGGCTGCATCTCCCCGGAGTGCAGGAAAAACCTATACCGAGGCAGTGGGTAGCCGTTGGGCAATGGCCACTCCCATTCCCGATGATGTTAAGAATATGGTTGTTTATGACGCAACTGCCGATATTGAGAAAATTGCCAGTCAGGTTGACTTTGTCTTCTGTGCTGTGGATATGAAGAAGGACGAAATCCGTGCTTTAGAAGAGGCTTATGCCAAGGCAGAGTGCCCCGTTGTTTCCAACAACTCCGCACACAGACACACGCCGGACGTTCCTATGATTATTCCGGAAATCAACCCTGACCATGCAGAAATTATCGCTGCACAGAAAAAACGGCTTGGCACCAAGCGTGGTTTTATCTCGGTAAAGTCTAACTGCTCTCTCCAGAGTTACGTTCCCGCACTTCATCCCTTGATGAAGTACGGCATTACCCAAGCGCTCACTTGTACTTATCAGGCTATCTCCGGAGCAGGCAAGACCTTTGAAACCTGGCCCGAAATGGTAGACAATGTAATTCCTTACATCGGCGGCGAGGAAGAAAAAAGCGAAATCGAGCCTTTGAAGATTTGGGGTAAGATTGAGGGCGATGCGATTGTAGACGCCACCACCCCCTCCATCACCGCACAGTGTCTCCGTGTTGCCGCAACCGACGGCCACATGGCAGCTGTTTTTGTGAAGTTTGAAAACAAACCTTCCATCGAACAGATTAAGGCAGATTGGAAAGCATTCAAGGGCGAACCCCAGGATTTGGAGCTTCCCTCTGCTCCCAAGCAGTTCCTCAACTATTTCGAGGAAGACAACCGGCCCCAGACCAAGCTGGACCGGAATTTAGAGGGTGGCATGGCTGTTTCCATCGGTCGTCTTCGGGAAGATAAACAGTATGACTATAAATTCGTCTGTCTCTCCCACAACACCCTCCGAGGCGCTGCTGGCGGTGCAGTCCTGATGGCAGAGCTTCTTGCTGCAAAAGGCTATTTTGACTAAATCCTATCTGAAAGGAGAATTCTCATGAAAACACCAGTTTTTACCGGTTCTGCAGTTGCACTGATTACCCCCTTTACTGAAAACGGCGTTGACTATCCCAAGCTCGCTGAATTGGTGGAATATCACATTGCAAACAAAACCGACGCTATCGTTGTTTGCGGCACCACCGGCGAGCCATCTACCATGCCCGATCCGGAGCATAAAGCCGTCATGAAGTTCGTGATTGAAAAGGTGGCAAAGCGGATTCCCGTCATTGCCGGCACCGGCAGTAACGATACTGCTCACGCTATTGAGCTTAGCACCTATGCCGAAGAGATTGGCGCAGATGCCGTTCTCTTTGTGGCACCTTATTATAACAAGACCACCCAGAAGGGTTTGATTGCCCACACCGAGGCAGTTGCAAAGAGCATCAAGATTCCTATGATTCTTTACAACATCCCCGGCAGAACCGGCGGTCTTGGCTTTAGCATTGAAACGCTAAAGACTCTATCCAAGCTCCCGAACATTGTGGGCGTGAAGGAAGCCTCCGGCGACCTTGCTTTCGCTGCAAGAGTAGCGGAGGAAACCAACCTTGCCCTCTATGCCGGAAATGATGATATTATCGTTCCCATTCTTTCCATTGGCGGTCAGGGCGTAATCTCTGTTGTTGCAAACATTATGCCGGAGGAAACCCACAACATCTGCCAGAAATTCTTTGACGGCGACGTGAATGGTTCCAAGGACGATTTCCTGAAAATTCTAAAATTGGTCCGTTCCCTCTTCATTGAGGTGAACCCCATCCCCATCAAGACAGCCATGAACCTGATGGACTTTAAGGTTGGTCCCCTGCGGATGCCTCTTTGTGATATGACCGAAGAGAATTTAGCAACCTTAAAGAGCGTTCTTGCCGAATACGGACTTTTAAAATAAGCTAAGGGTGTGAAACCAATGATAAATATTCTCTTAAGCGGTGCAAACGGAAAAATGGGTCAGGCAGTTACCCGTGCCATTGAGGGCATGGAAGGGCTCGCAATTTCCGCCGGCTTTGACATCAATACCGAGCAGAAATCCACCTATCCCGTTTACGACAAGTTAAGCGAGGTT
>JAGALN010000001.1 GCA_017625185.1 Clostridia bacterium | reverse complement strand
TAGGGGTCAGCGTCCTCGACGTCCCGCAAGGACTGTCCTTAACAGTACACCTCATATGGCGGGGTGTTTTTTGCACCGCATTGGCAATTTCCCCATAGAATAAAGAACGAACCGGAAAAGAAATTGCAACATTTCTATTGCTAAATCAAAACCGTTATGATACAATAAAATGGAATCAAAATGCTTTTTGGTGTATAAGCAACGGATTAAAAAAGTTTTTGGACCTTCCAAAAACGTTTTCACATAAGGAGATGGAATGAATTATGAAATTAGGTATCGTGGGACTTCCCAATGTAGGAAAGAGTACGCTCTTTAACGCCATTACCCAAGCGGGGGCGGAATCTGCCAACTATCCTTTCTGTACTATTGAACCCAATGTGGGTACCGTATTGGTGCCGGATGAGAGGATTGACAAGCTGACCGAGATGTATCAGCCGGATAAGGTGACCTATGCCACCATTGAATTCGTGGATATTGCAGGTCTGGTGAAGGGCGCCAGCAAGGGTGAAGGATTGGGCAACAAGTTCCTGTCCAACATCCGGGAGGTGGATGCCATTGTCCATGTGGTACGGGCATTCGAGGATACCAACATTGTCCATGTAGAAGGCTCGGTAGACCCCATCCGGGATATTGAAACCATCAATTTAGAATTGATTCTGTCCGACTTGGAGATTCTGGATCGCCGGATTGAGCGGACCCAGAAATCCTTAAAGGGCGGTGAGAAAAAATATCAGGCACATCTGGATTTTTATCAGCGGCTCCATGAGGTATTAGAGAGCGGAAAGACCGCCCGGAGCATGGAGATGTCCGAGGATGAGCTGGAGATGCTCGCCGATGTGGCGCTTCTTACCTTAAAGCCGGTTATCTATGCCGCCAACGTGGCAGAGGATGATTACGGTAGTGCCGAAAGCGACAATCCCTTTGTCCGGAAGATTCGGGAGTTTGCTCAGACCGAGAAATCCGAGGTTATGGTGATTTCTGCCAGAATTGAAGAGGAAATTGCTGCCTTGGATAAAGAAGAAAAGGGAATGTTCCTAGAAGAGCTAGGTGTTACCGAATCGGGACTGGATAAGCTGATTCGGGCAAGTTACCGCCTGCTGGGACTCATCAGCTACCTGACTGCCGGCAAGCCGGAGGTACGGGCATGGACCATTACCGACGGAACAAAGGCGCCTCAGGCGGCAGGGAAGATTCATACTGACTTTGAGCGTGGCTTTATCCGTGCTGAGGTGGTGGCTTATGATGACCTGATGGCGTGCGGAACCATGAACGCTGCCAAGGAAAAGGGGCTGGTCCGTTCCGAGGGCAAGGAATATGTCATGAAAGACGGGGATATTGTATTATTCCGGTTCAATGTATAAATTATTTTAAAGGAGGTAGCATCATGGATTTCAAGGCAATTGATTGGAAAGGTCAGGTAGAAAAAACCCTTGGTTTTGTAACCAAGAAGGCTGGTGAGGTTAAGGATATTTCCAAAATTAAGTACCAGATTTTTGACCTGAACAATGATGTGAAAAAACTGTATTCTGAAATCGGGAAAAAGGTTTATGAAGAGATGGGCATGAGCCCTGCACTCCCCGATGATGTGCTGATGAAGTGTGAAATTTTAGAGGCCAAGCTTGCCAAGATTGCGGCACTGGAGGCAAAGAAAAGCAAGATCACCGAAGGGAATGTGGATATTATCTGTCCGGTCTGCGGTAATCTGTGCGATGTGGAGGAGAACTTCTGTCCGGTCTGCGGCGGCTCTTTGGTAGAGGAAGTGGATGCAGAGATTGAAACCACTGGGGAGGATAACCAGTGATTCTGGTGCTTTCCGGTAGCGGCAGTGAAGCAAGAGCTTTCTCAGCACTGCTGGAAAAGGAAGGAATGGAACATCTCTGCGTTCTGCCCAGTCTGCAGGAGGCTGCCGCCTTTGGTTGCGGTAATGTGGTGGTGGGCAGATTTGGCAGTCGGGAAATGGAACAACTTCTCAAAGAAGAAAAAGTCTGGGGCGTTGCTGATGTGGACGCCGATGGGATTGCTAT
This sequence comes from Clostridia bacterium, assembly GCA_017625185.1. Taxonomy (GTDB): domain Bacteria; phylum Bacillota; class Clostridia; order Monoglobales; family Monoglobaceae; genus Ructibacterium. Next base: position 1,226 of record JAGALN010000001.1, on the reverse strand, counting down.
GTCTGAAGTCGCTATGACCGCTTGCGAGAATCTGGAGATTCCTTACATCAAGTATCTGCCTCTTCCCAATACGGCGAGAGAGCTAGTGACGGGAACGGTGGGCTCCTACAAGGAGGTTGCGGAGGGGATTGATTGTCTTTCCGGGTCGGCTATCTTATACACTACGCCGGCAGCTGCAATGGCAATCGCCAAACGGGTGAAAAGTCCCGAAAAGCTCTATGCCCCCATTCTCCGCGGGAGCAGCTTTGATGTGGAGAAGGCTTTGGAATACGGATTACCATTGCTGAATATTCTGGAGGCGGACAGCCCGGAAGGACTAGAGTCGGTTACCGACCTGATTCAAAAGGTAGGGGCAAGGCTCCTGGTCTGCGACGGCTCCTGGGAGCTTCCCGATAAGCTGGCGGCGGCAGAGGCGGCAAAAATTCCTCTGGTCCTGACCCATAAAACAGGCATCGAGTACACCCATACGGCTTGGAACAACGAGGCGTTGTTCCGGGCATTGCGAGGCTGGGGAAAATAACGTTTAAGTTGGAGGATACCATCACGTCGTTCTGGCCGGAGTAGGCGATGCGGTCGCCCTCATACACCTCAAAAAGGCCGTCACCGTCGATGTCAGCGGAGACGATCTCGCACATCTCCACCATCTTGTCGAAGGTCCACTTCTTATCCACGACCATCTTGTAAATGTCGCCCAGCTTGAATTCCTCGGCCATATTCTTGTTGAACATGATGATAATGTCGCTGAACTTGTCCATGAACAGCATGTCGCCGGTCATGGCGTAGGTCTTGCCGCCAATGCGGAAGGCATTGTCCGCCTTGGGATCCCACCAGGGTTTCGTGTTGTCGATCAGATCGTTCAACGGCAGAAGCGCGCCCTCGGTGATCGTCGCGGTGATGCCGTTCCATACCGGGAATACAGCGTCGTATTCGCCTGCACCGGACATGACGGATGTGCGCAGCGTCGCGTGGAATTCGTTTTTCGCGGGAAGCGCTTCGAAGTGGATGTTGAACAGTTCCTCCACCTTGCGGTTGCGGTTGTAAACCGCATCGGAAAGCACATCACCGGTGATTTCCGCCTCCTCAATGTCACAGGGGATCTCGCTCGACCAGCCGAAGGTCGCTACGGCATCATAGTAATACATGCGGAATGCGCGTCCGCCGCCGTCAAGATCGTATTCGGGATAGGGCGGCTCGGTTTCGGCTGCGGTGGTTTCGGCGGGCGTGGT
>JAGALN010000158.1 GCA_017625185.1 Clostridia bacterium | reverse complement strand
CTGAAGAATCAGGGGAAGGTTGCCCTGACCTACGGTGTGACTGAGGGGTATGCCCCCCTTCGGGACTGGGTGATTGACCGGTTGACCCGTCAGGGAATCATCAGCGACAAGGACGATACCATTATTGTCAGCGGTGGTCAACAGGGAATTGACCTTGCGGCAAAGTCCTTGCTCAACCCCGGGGATGGGGTTATCTGCGAGGAACCTAGCTTTATCGGGGGACTCAATTCCTACCGTGTGAACAATGCGGAAATCTATGGTGTGCCGGTGGAGGCAGATGGTCTGGACTTGGGTAAGCTGGAGGAAACTCTCAAGGCACACCCCAATGTAAAGATTGTCTATACCATTGCAACCTTCCAGAATCCGTCAGGTATTACCATGTCTTTGGAAAAGCGGAAGAAGCTCCTGGAACTTTCCGAAGCCTATGACTTTATCATCTTTGAGGATAATCCCTATGGCGAGCTTCGGTTCTCTGGAGAGGAGGTTCCCACCATCAAGTCCATGGACAAAAACGGACGGGTGGTTTACTTTGGTTCTTTCTCCAAGATTTTGGCACCGGGACTTCGTCTTGGTTTCGTCAGCTGCGATCCTGCCCTGATGGAGCGGATGATTATCTGCAAGCAGGTGGAGGATGTTCACACCAATGTTCTGTCCCAGATGATTGCCTATGAATTTGTAACCAAGTACGATATTGACGAGCACATTGCCAAACTCCGGGCGGCATACGGAAAGAAGTGCCAGCTGATGATGGATTGTATGGATGCGTGCTTCCCCAAGTCGGTAACCCATACCCGTCCTGAGGGTGGTCTGTTCCTGTTCTGTACCATGCCGGAACAGTTTGATAGCAAGGACGTAATGCAGAAGGCACTGGATAAGGGTGTTGCCTTTGTGCCGGGTGCTACCACCATGGTGGACGACAAGGCAAAATACAGTACCTTCCGGATGAATTACTCCACCGCCACAGAAGAGGAAATCAAAAAGGGAATAGGGATTCTGGGCGATGTATTAAAAGAAGTGGTGGGTGAATAAAATGAGCGAAAAAAAGAGAATCTTAAGCGGAATTCAGCCCTCTGGTGCTTTGACACTGGGTAACTATGTGGGAGCACTGCGGAACTGGGTGGACCTCCAGAAAACAGACGAATACGAATGTTATTTTATGCTGGCAGATTTGCACACCATCACGGTGCGGCAGGTGCCGAAAGACTTTCGAAAGAACGCCATGGACCTGCTGGCACTCTTCATTGCCTGCGGCCTGGACCCGGAGAAGAGCCCGATTTTCTTCCAGTCCCATGTCCCGGCACATGCCCAGCTTTCCTGGGTGTTGACCTGCAATACCTACATGGGCGAACTGTCCCGGATGACCCAGTTCAAGGATAAGTCCAAGAAGCATGAAAATAACATCAATGCAGGACTCTTTACCTATCCATCCCTGATGGCGGCAGATATTTTGCTCTATCAGGCGGATTTGGTTCCGGTGGGCGAGGACCAGAAGCAACACCTGGAGCTGACCCGAGATTTGGCTAACCGGTTTAACAATGCCTATAGCGATACCTTTAAGGTTCCGGACGGGTATATCCCCAAGGTGGGCGCACGGATTATGAGCCTTCAGGACCCCCACCAGAAGATGTCCAAGTCCGACCCCAATGAGAACGGCTATATCTTAATGCTTGATCCCATTGATGCCGTAGTCAAGAAGATTAAGCGTGCAGTAACAGATTCCCAGGCGGAGGTCAAGCGGGGTGAGGGAAAAGAGGGTGTCATGAACCTGATGAGCATCTACTCTGCTACCACCGGAAAAACCATGGAAGAAATCGAAGCAGAATTTGCAGGAAAAGGCTACGGTGATTTCAAAAACGCCGTTGCAGAGGCGGTTGCGGAAACCCTGCGTCCCATTCAGGAAAGATACAATGACCTGATGGCAAACAAGGATTATCTGGAGCAGGTTTACAGAAACGGTGCGGAAATTGCATCCAGAACTGCCATGAAAACCCTCTCCAAGGTATATCGCAAGGTAGGATTTATCCAGCCGTAACATCCGGCTGACAGGAGGAAGTAAGATGCTTTTCGATAATAATATTTATGTACTTCTGGCACTGGTCATGGCGTTTTTGATTTCCTTTGCGGCAACGCCCATGGTCATTTCTCTGGCACATAAAATCAATGCACTTGATATTCCAAAGGACAATCGGCGGGTGCACAAAAAGCCGATTCCCTTGATTGGCGGTCTGGCAATTTTCTATGGTTTTATTGTCAGTGTTCTCTGCTTTGCCACCATTGACAGGGAAACCATGGGGATTTTGATTGGTTCCGTCATTATCGTCACGGTTGGTGTGATTGACGATATGACCGATATGAAAGCCATTATCAAGCTGCTTTGCCAGATTGTGGCAGCGGCAATTGTGGTCTATTCCGGTGTCCGGATTGGTCATTTTACCAATCCCTTTGCCCAGTGGTTTGGACCGCCCCACTTTGTCTTGAATTATTGGGTTTCGGTTACTTTAACCATGATTTGGATTGTGGGCGTATGCAATGCGGTGAATTTGATTGACGGGCTGGACGGTCTGGCAGTGGGTGTTTCCTCCATTGCCTCCATGTCCCTGCTTGCCATGACCTTCTTAATTAGCAACAACTTAAATGTTGCCATTATGACCGCAGCCCTTGCCGGCGCAGGCTTTGGTTTCCTGCCCTATAACTTCAACCCGGCAAAAATTTTCATGGGAGATACCGGGGCGTTATTTTTAGGATTTATCCTTGCCTGTATTTCGGTGCAGGGATTCTTGAAGCTTTCAGCAATCATCTCCTTTGCGGTACCGATTTTGATTCTGGGCTTGCCGATTTTTGATACACTGTTTGCCATTATCCGCCGACTGCTCACCGGGAGGTCGCCCATGTCGCCGGATCGGGGTCATCTTCATCATCGGCTTTTGGATATGGGGTTTTCCCAAAAACAGACCGTTGCCATTTTGTACACCATGACGGCAGTACTCTGTCTGACTGCAGTGGTCATTTCCATCAAGGGATACCTGCGTGGCCTTTTGCTGATTCTGGCAGTGCTTTTGATTATTTTAGTATCGTTGCGATTGATGGGAGAACTGAAAGACCCCTCTTCCCATAGTGAAATATCGGAAATGGAGGAAGAAAATCATGAGTAAAATTAAGGTAATGACTGTGTTTGGCACCCGTCCCGAGGCGATTAAGATGGCGCCGCTGGTTAAGGAACTGGAAAAGCATAGCGATTCCATCGAGTCCATCGTCTGCGTGACGGCACAGCATCGGCAGATGCTGGATCAGGTTTTGGAAATCTTTGATATCAAGCCGGATTATGACTTGAATATCATGAAGGATCGCCAGACTCTGGTGGAGATCGTAAGTCGCTCGCTAGAGGGTCTGGATCAGGTGATGAAGGATGCGAAGCCGGATATCGTTCTGGTACACGGGGATACCTCCACCACCTTTGTGGGAAGTTTAGCTGCATTCTATAACCAGGTTGCGGTAGGGCATGTGGAGGCAGGACTTCGTACCTTTGACAAGTATGCACCTTTCCCGGAAGAGGTTAATCGGCGGATTACCGGTGTGATTGCGGATATGCACTTCTCTCCCACCGAGCGGAACCGGCAGAATCTTCTTCGGGAAAATGTGAAGGATGAGGATATCTTCGTTACCGGAAACACCGTCATTGATGCACTGCAAACCACCGTGCGGGAGGATTACACCTTTAAGGATGAAACCTTAAAGAATATGAACTGGGACACCAAGCGGGTGATTGTGATGACCGCCCACCGTCGTGAGAATTTGGGTGAGCCTCTACAGAATATTTGCAGAGCAGTTCGTCAGCTGGTGGAGGAATTTCAGGATATCGAGGTTGTTTATCCTGTTCACATGAATCCGGCGGTGCGGGAAGTGGCATTTGAAATCCTGGGTGATCTGGATCGGGTTAAGCTGATCGAACCGGTGAATGCAGACGAGCTTCATAATGCCATTAAGCGAGGTTTCATGGTGCTGACCGATTCGGGCGGACTTCAGGAAGAGGCGCCCTCTCTGGGTAAGCCGGTTCTGGTACTTCGTGGAGAAACCGAGCGTCCCGAAGCGGTGGATGCAGGCACCGTCAAGATTGCCGGAGTCAAGCAGGAGGTTATCTATGAGATGGCAAAGGAACTCCTGAACGACGATGCTGCTTATGAGAGGATGGCAAAGGCTGTGAACCCCTACGGGGACGGTCTGGCATCCAAGCGGATTGTAGATGCCATTCTGGAACGGTTTAAGAAATAAAAAACAGGAGAAACTAAAGATAAAGGAGGAGTTTGAAAATGGATATGACAGCCTTATTTGATTTGTCTTACGGTGTTTATGTGGTGGGTTCTCTGGACGGTACCCGTCCGGTGGGATGTCTTGCCAATGCGGCAATGCAGATTACGGCAGAGCCTATGACCATGGCAGTTTCTTTGAACAAGCAAAATTATACCGAGGATGCAGTTCGGAAAAGCGGCTATTTTACCCTGACCATTTTATCGGAAAAGGTATCCCAGGATACCATCGGTAAGTTTGGATTCCAATCCTCCAAGGATGTCGATAAATTTGAGGGTGGCAACTGGAAAAAGGTAGGAGAGATGGGTCTTCCTGTTTTGGATGATCAGAGCTGTGCCTGGATTCTTTGTCGAGTTATCAAAGAGGTGGATGTCCTGACCCATACCATCTTTGTCGGTGAGATTGTGGATATGGATAAGATGGGAAAAGAAAAACCCATGACCTATGACTATTATCATAAGGTGAAGAAGGGTAAGACCTCGGAAAAGGCTCCTACCTATGTAGCGGATGCGCCGGCGGCGGAGGCAGGCGGTAAGTATGTTTGCTCCGTTTGTGGGTATGCCTTTGATGGGACAGAGGAGGAATTTTTGGCACTTCCCGAGGATTGGGTTTGTCCCCTTTGCAAGATGCCCAAATCCGTGTTTGAAAAGCGGTAAAAGAAACAAAAAAAGATGAAAATTTTTGTTGACAAATCTTCCGCAATGTGTTAAAATATATCGGTAACCGCGCAGAAAAGGTTGGAAGTTCCGGAAACGGACGCCTTCGATGGCGAGTCTTGGGTAATAGGAGGGATTACGATTATGTACGCAATCATTGAAACCGGCGGTAAGCAGTATAAGGTAGAGCAGGGCGACGTTGTTTTTATCGAGAAGCTGGATGCTGAAGCTGGTACCACTGTAACCTTTGATAAGGTTCTGGCAGTTGGCGGTGAGGACGCAAAGTTTGGTGCTCCTTATGTAGACGGTGCAACCGTTACCGCAACCGTTGCAAAGCAGGGTAAGGCAAAGAAGATCATTGTTTACAAGTATAAGCCGAAGAAGGGCTATCACAAGAAGCAGGGTCACAGACAGCCTTACACCAAGGTAGAAATTACTGCAATTAACGCCTAAATAATGGCGCTTTACTTGAATTTGAAGGAGTGAGAAAACATGGCTCATAAGAAAGGTATGGGTAGTACCAAAAACGGTAGAGATTCCGAGTCCAAGCGTCTTGGCGTGAAGAAGGGCGACGGTCAGCCGGTTCTGGCAGGTAACATTCTCGTTCGTCAGAGAGGTACTAAGATTCATCCCGGTATCAACGTCGGCAAGGGTAGTGATGATACTCTCTTCGCATTAATCGACGGCAGAGTAAAATTTGAGCGTAAGGGTAAGGATAAGAAGCAGGTATCCGTTTACGAAATCGCTCAGTAATTTTGCATGATAAGGGGCGGACAAAAGTCCGTCCCTTTTTTCACCCCAATTTGGGGAAATGATTTGACAGGAGGTGCCGATATGTTCTCGGATTACGCGAAAATATATATCAAGGCAGGGGACGGGGGCAACGGTGCAGTCACCTTTCATCGAGAGAAGTATGTGGCGGCGGGAGGACCTGACGGTGGCGACGGAGGTCGTGGCGGCAATGTAGTCTTTGTGGCAGATAAGAATATCAATACTTTGATGGACTTCCGTTATAAGCGGAAGTATCTGGCAGAGCCGGGCGGCAACGGCAGAGATGCCAAGCGGAACGGCAAGAATGGACAGGATTTGGAGGTCCGGGTTCCGGTGGGAACCCTGATTCGGGAAGCGGAGAGCAATCTGGTGATTTGTGACCTAAAAGAGGATGGACAACGTGCTGTTGCAGCAAAGGGCGGTACCGGCGGCTGGGGCAATGCCCATTTTGCCACCGCCACCAGACAAACCCCCAAATTTGCCAAGTCCGGAATGCCAGGGGAGGAGCATGAGGTAACCCTGGAACTGAAGCTGATTGCCGATGTGGGACTTCTGGGATTTCCCAACGTGGGAAAATCCACATTCTTGTCCATTGTCAGCGATGCAAGACCCAAGATTGCCAACTATCATTTTACCACCCTGCAACCCAACCTGGGTGTTGTGGATATGGGTGAGGGCAGCGGCTTTGTGGTAGCAGATATTCCCGGTATTATCGAAGGTGCCCATGAGGGCGTGGGACTTGGACATAAGTTTTTGCGGCATGTGGAGCGGACAAGACTTCTGCTTCATATTGTGGATGTGTCCGGTATCGAGGGACGGGACCCCTTGGAGGACTTTGACGCCATTAACAATGAGTTAAAGCTCTATAGTCCCAAGCTGGCGGAAAAACCTCAGATTGTTCTGGCAAACAAAAAGGACTTGCCCTCCTTTGAAGACAATTATGAGATTTTTAAGGCGACCTTGGAGGAACGTGGATATCAGGTATTCCCCATCTCAGCGGCAACCCGTCAGGGAATGCAGGAGGTCCTGAACCTGACCTGGGAAACCCTGTCCAAGCTTCCCAAGGATGCGGCAGAGGAAGAATATGAGATGTTCGACCCCGAACTTGCAAGAACGGACGAAACCATCACCGTAACCATTGCCGAGGATGGTGCCTACGAGGTTGAGGGCTTGCGGGTCCGGAAGATTGTTGGTTCCACCAACTTCGACGATTACGAATCCCTTCAGTATTTCCAACGGGCACTGATTAAGTTTGGTGTGATTGCCCAGCTGGAGGCAGAGGGAATTCAGGAGGGCGATACCGTGCGGATGTACGGTGTAGAATTTGACTTTGTGAAGTAAGGAATAAAACGCTCAAAAAAAGAAAGACTACCTTTGGTAGTCTTTCTTTTTTGAGGTGGTTTTTTGAAAAAATATTGGAAACATATTTTGATTGGATTTGTCAGCGGTATCCTGAACGGACTCTTCGGTGCCGGCGGGGGGAGCGTGGTAGTGCCTGCTATGGAAAAATTCCTGAAAATGGACTCCAAAAAGGCACACGCCACTGCCATCGCGGTTATTTCCCGGTTGTCTGCCGTCAGTACCTTTTTTTATCTTTCCCGAGGCTATTTTAATTTGAAAATCTGGATTCCGGTTACGGTGGGGGGCATTGCCGGCGGCCTAATTGGGGCGAAGCTTCTGGGGCGAATTCCCAAACAATGGCTGAAAATTATTTTTGGCAGTGTAATTATCGTAACTTCCATCAAATTGATTGTGTAGGAGGGAAAAGAGATGTTGAATATTATCATTGGTCTTTTGAGCGGTGTCATCAGCGGGATGGGAATTGGCGGTGGTGCCATCCTGATTCCGGCACTGATTTTCTTTCAGGGAGTCAGCCAGCAGGTGGCACAGGGCATCAATCTGGTGTATTTCCTGCCAACGGCATTGGCGTCCTTGTTTGTCCATATTCGAAATAAAAATGTGGAGGTCAAGACGGCACTCATCATTGGATATAGTGGCATGTTGGGTGCGGCAGGAGGTGCCTTTCTTGCTACTCGAATGCTTGAGGGAGAGCTTTTGAAAAAAATGTTTGGTGGGTTTTTGCTCCTCATTGGGGTTTATGAAATTCTCAAGGGATTTCAAATGCGAAAAGAAAAAAGCCATGGATTGCGATAGCATCCATGGCTTTTGGGTTTTACAATTAGTTGCCCATCATCTTTGCAACTTCGTCTGCAAAGTTTTCGTCCTTCTTTTCCAGACCTTCGCCGGTCTCGAAACGAACGAACTGCTTTAAGGTAACGCTAGCACCGATCTTCTTACCAACTGCTTCTACGTACTGTGCAACAGTTTCCTTGTTCTCGGCCTTAACGTATTCCTGACCCAGCAGGCAGATCTCTTTCAGTTCCTTTGCCAGACGACCGGTAATCATCTTCTCGATGATATTGTCAGGCTTGGAAGCGTTCTTGGGATCGTTCTTCAGCTGTGCAATCAGGATTTCCTTCTCGTGATTCTTGTATTCTTCGGATACATCTGCATCGGACAGATACTTGGGGTTGAGCGCTGCAATCTGCATTGCAACATTCTTCAGGCACTCGGTAACATCGTCGTTGTTGGGAGCGTCTGCTTCAATCAAAACACCAATCTTACCTGCTGCGTGAGTGTAGGTGGTCAACGCACCTGCGGTCTCAATTCTTGCAAAACGACGGATATTCATGTTCTCGCCGATGGTTGCAATCTTCTCGGTCAAAGCTTCGCCAACGGTCTGTGCGCCCAGCTTCATTTCCTTGAGTGCCTCAACATCAGCGGGATTTTCAGCTGCAATAACCTCAGCGATAGCCTGAACAAAGTTCTGGAAATCCTCGTTCTTTGCAACGAAGTCGGTTTCAGAGT
>JAGALN010000157.1 GCA_017625185.1 Clostridia bacterium | reverse complement strand
TGGCATTCCGGCTGATAAGAGCGTCCAAACGATCGATGTAAAGCTGGGGACTTTTCACAATATCCACCAAACCAAAGCCCACCGGACTGTCCTCATCAGGATACATCACATCCAGAACAAAGGGATACTTGCCATGGGCATAAATTCCGGCATCGCCACGGTCCTCGGAAGCGTCCAGAATCTGATTGCCGCAGAACTTCACCAATTCCAAGGTTTGATTCTCTCCCCGCTGCTTCTTATAGTAACAATCCACCACCAGAACCTTGTTGTGGGCAATATCCTGCCCCACCGTATTCTGCATATCGTCATAAGTCTGGATTTCCAGAGCGGAATCCCCCCCGATCTTGTCCCCAAGGTGGGGATACTGCTCTTTTAACTCTTCCGCATCGCAAAGAGCGGTCAGAAAGAGGAATCGGCTCTCCTGGATATCGGTGACACCCGGCTCCCAGAAGAGGTTCAAAAGGTCAATTTTCCGGATATCAATCTCTCCCATACCCCCTCGTAATCTGGGATTGAAGAAAACCCCATAGCAGGCGGCACCGTTCTTCAGCTTATACCACCAGGCACGGCTGTAGGTGCGGCGAAAATTGCATAAATCCAACTGAATGGGAAGAATCCGTGTAAAGGTTTCCGCCAGCTCCTGGTCCTTTTCCTCCCGCTCCAGCACATTGGGCGCCGGATAATTGTCCATGGCATCGGCGTGCTTGTTGGCAATGGCGTTAAAGAGGTACGGCGTGGTAGGGGCAGGCATCTCCTCGCTCTGTTCCCCCTGATACCGTGCCTTAAACCAACGATTGTTCTCGATAATCCGCCGATCAAACAGTTTTTTGTGTTCCTTATAACGCCGGAACTCCTCTGTCATCAGGGAGAAAAACTCCGGCTTAATCTTTCCTGCATAGCTTTGTTTTTTCATCTTTCATCCATTCCTTTCCTTAATAAATACCTGAACTATCCTTCGTTCACCTTTTTCTCTAATTCCTCCACCTTAGTCCAAAGTTCATTGTTTACTGTTTGCAAATTCGAAATCTGGCTTACTACATCAACGCCTTTGACCAGAACCCGACTCCCGTCGAGCCAGAGTTCTCCGCTTTCCTCCCAGAAGTTGATAAAGGGTGCATACCCAACCAGCCCCATATTGGCATGACCATTGTTTTTTTGAATCTTAAAGGTTCCATTGGTATAGACGACCCCATTGATGTTGGTGCTTTCATCACCGTTGCCGGCACCCAGAACCAGATAGGCAGCACCGTCCCTGGAGCCTACCGTCATACCGATTTTCTGCTTTCTTCCCCCGTTTCCGTCCTGCATCACTTTGAGTCCTGTGGGGTCCATCTGGGCAAAGACGCCACCCTCTTTTTCCGCATAGGAAATGCTGTCGGTTCCGATAATAGTGGATGCGTAAATAGCAGAGCTCTCCACCTGCCCCGAAAAAATGGCATTGCCGCCGCTGTTGATGGATACGGTGGGTTCCCCTTTTTCGTTGCAAAGCAGAAACCGAAACTTCCCGGTTTCCTTGTCATAGGCGGCAACAAACCGTTGGTGATTCCGGTCCCGGATGACGATTTCCGATTCGGAAATCCGGAGCTGGCTGTCCCCGTCTGACACCGTCACCTTGCCGGTATCCACGGTACCTGTCACCAGCTTGTCGGCAGTCAAGGCTCCAATCTGGGCATTGCCGATTTTGGCAGTGCCAGTATCAATGTTTTCCGCCTTGACACTTGCCGCCTCCAAAACATTCCCGGCGTCCAGGTTGGAAAAGAGATAGGTCAACTCGTCAATGAGTGCCGTCCCCCATTCTTTCAACCGCCTGATGTCCTCTTCCGTCCTTCCGGTCAGGTTGGGCGGAATGGGTGTTGTTACATTTGGCATACTGTTTTCCTCCTTGTTTTTGTTCTTGTTTTTGTTCTTGTAATTCCATTATATGGATTCGAAGGTGTCATGCCGTGCCAAGGTGATTTTTCCTGTTTTGTTAAATTTTTGTATATTTTAAAGAGATTGCCTTGACATGAAAAAAAGCATGGTTTATCATAATCAAAAACCATGCAAAATAAATTAAGAAGACGGGGGATGCTTCCTTTGAATGCATCTTGTTTTATAGCGAATCAAGGATGTCATGCTTCATCCTTTTTCAAAGCGCCCCCACATTTACCATCGGAAAGGATCTGTGCTTATGCGAAAACTACTTTCCCTTCTTCCCCAAAAACACCGCTGGATTTCCTTGCTGACAATTCTCTTTGCCATTGGCGAAGTCCTGATGGAAACCATGATGCCCAAGGTCATCGCCGATATTTTAAACCAAGGAATTGAAAAACAGGATATGTCCTACACCCTTCTCTCCGGCGGGAGGCTTGTTCTAATGGCAATTTTCTCCCTGGTTTTTGGCGTTCTTGCCGCCCAGACTTCCTCTGTTGCCAGCATGGGCTTTGCCAAAGAGCTTCGCAAAGCTCTTTTCCATCGGGCACAGGACTTCTCCTTTTCCAACATTGACCGTCTGGGCACCTCATCCCTGATTACCCGGATGACCAACGATGTTTCCCATGTACAGATGGCATTTATGACCACAATGCGGGTAATGCTCCGGGCACCCTTTATGCTGATTTTTGCTACTATCATGGCTTTTTCTATCAACCATACCCTCTCCGGTGTCTTTTTGTGTATCATTCCGGTCCTGTCGGTTTTTCTCTTCTATGTCCTCAAGAATGCCCGACCCCGGTTTAAGAAAATGCTAAAAACCTTTGACAAGCTCAATGCCAGAATTCAGGAAAATCTCATTGGCATTCGGGTTGTCAAGGCCTTTGCCCGGGACGACTGGGAAAATGAGCACTTTGACAACACTGCTGACGAGGTACGAAATGCGCAAATCCATGCCGAACGGCTGATGATTTTAAACGGTCCCTTTATGCAGCTGATGATTTATCTCTGCATCATCCTGATTCTTTGGTTTGGCGGAAAGATGATTGTTTTCGGGAATATGCTCCCCGGAGATTTGACCAGCTTCTTAATTTACGTCAATCAAATTCTAGTATCCTTAAGCATGGTTGCCGCTGGGTTTAACTTTCTTGTGATTTCCCGTGCGTCTGTCAACCGAATCAACGAAGTCCTGGAGGAAATTCCCGATATTCCCGATTCCGTTGAGGAAGATTCCTCCGTACAAGACGGCTCCATTCAGTTCCGGGATGTATCCTTTAGCTACGCCGGAAATATGGATAATTGTGTTCTTTCCCACATTAACCTAGACATCCAAAGCGGTGAAACCGTAGGGATTATCGGCGGTACCGGCAGTGCCAAGTCAAGCTTAGTACAGCTAATTCCCCGTCTTTATGAGGTAACCAACGGTCAGGTTCTGGTCGGCGGAAAGGATGTCAGAGAATATCGGCATAGCACCCTGCGAGAGCAGGTTGCTATGGTTCTGCAAAAAAATGTCCTCTTTACCGGAACCATTCTGGAAAACCTCCGCTGGGGTAACCAGGAGGCTACCGAGGAAGAAATTATTGCCGCCTGCAAGGCAGCACAGGCACATGACTTTATTACCGACTTCCCCAACGGCTACCAGACAGTGCTGGGTCAGGGCGGTGTCAATGTTTCCGGCGGGCAGAAGCAGCGTCTCTGTATCGCCCGTGCCCTTTTGAAAAAGCCGAAAATTGTCATTTTAGATGACAGCACCAGTGCGGTGGATACCGCAACCGACAGCAAAATCCGGGAGGCCTTCCAAAGAGAGCTATCAAACACCACAACCCTGATCATTGCCCAGCGAATCTCTTCTATCATGGACGCCGATAAGATTGTAGTTTTAGAACAAGGGCAAATCAATGCGGTAGGTACTCACGACCAGCTTTTGGAAACCTGTGAAATCTACCGGGAAGTTTATGAATCCCAGAAAAAGGGGGTGGCGTAAATGCCTCCCAGGCCACGAACTGCTCACCAAAAACCTGTTGATGCCAAAAAGACCTTCCTGCGGATTTTCCGATACCTCTCGGTCCATCGATGGAAGATCTTCCTGGTTGCCTTTCTGGTTATCTTAAGTGCCGGTGCCGGTGTTGCCGGGAACTACTTCCTCAAGCCTATTGTAGACGATATCATTGTCCCCTTGATCGGTTCACAGAATCCCGACTTCTCACAACTGCTCCGGATTCTTCTGGTTCTTGCTACCGTCTATTTGATTGGCGTTGCCGGAACCTACGCCTACAATCGAATTATGGTAACCGTGGCAGCAGACACCCTCTGCCGGATGCGAAAGGACATGTTCTCCCACATGCAGACCCTTCCCATCCGCTACTTCGACACCCGAACCCACGGCGAGATTATGAGCCGGTACACCAACGACATCGACACCATGCGGAATATGTTAAGCCAGACCATTCCCCAGCTGATTTCCTCAGTGGTATCCATCGTCGGCACTGTTGCCATGATGCTGGTTTTAAGTCCACCCTTGACCCTTCTGGTTTTTCTCCTTTATACGGACCAGTTTTGGGTAACCAAGGCGATCACCAAAAAAAGTGCCAATTACTACCGTGCTCAGCAAAAGGCTTTGGGAACCGTCAATGGCTATGTGGAGGAGCTGATTGAAGGATTGAAGGTGGTCAAGGTCTTCTGCCACGAGGAATCCAGTAAGAAGAACTTCGACAAAATTAATGACGAACTCTGCGATGCTGCCACCCGTGCCAACACTTCTGCCAGCATTCTAAACCCCATTTTAGGCAACCTGAACCACATCCATTACGCCATAATTGTCATTTCGGGTGCCGCTCTTGCCATCTTAAGTGGGCAACGGGAACTTGGCATCTTCGCCATCGGTCTTGGGACACTGATTTCCTTTTTACAATATGCCCGCTCCTTTGCAGGCCCCATCAGCCAGATATCTATGCAGTTTAATGTTCTCTTAAACGCTCTTGCTGGTGCGGAACGGATTTTCACCCTGATGGACGAAGCACCTGAGGTGGATGACGGCTACGTAACCCTGGTCAATGCCAAAACCAATCCAGACGGAACCCTGACCGAGACCCCGGAGCGAACCGGGAAATGGGCTTGGAAGCATCCCCATCACGACGGAAGCCTATCCTATATCCCCCTTAAAGGAGAGGTTGCCTTTGAGAATGTGGATTTTGGCTACGAACCGGAAAAAACCGTGCTGAAAAATGTTTCTCTCTATGCTCATCCCGGACAGAAGATTGCCTTTGTAGGCTCCACCGGTGCCGGAAAAACCACCATTACCAACTTGATTAACCGATTCTATGACGTGCCCGATGGGAAAATCCGGTACGACGGGATTAACATCAATAAAATCAAGAAGGCCGACCTCCGGCGTTCCCTTTCCATGGTTCTTCAGGACACCCATCTTTTTGTCGGGACCATTATGGAAAACATCCGCTACGGCAATCTGACCGCTACCGATGAAGAGGTCGTTGCAGCGGCAAAGCTGGCCAATGCCCATTGGTTTATCTCCCATCTGCCCAAGGGCTATAACACCATGCTGACAGTAGACGGCGGAAACTTAAGCCAGGGTCAACGGCAACTTCTCGCCATCGCCCGGGCGGCGGTGGCAGACCCGCCGGTGCTGATTCTGGACGAGGCAACCTCCTCCATTGACACCCGGACCGAAGCCTTAATCGAAAAGGGAATGGACCAACTGATGAAGGGCAGAACCGTCTTTGTTATTGCTCATCGGCTCTCCACCGTGCGAAACTCCAATGTGATTCTGGTTCTGGAACATGGCGAGGTCATTGAGCGTGGCAGCCACGATGAGCTCCTTGCCCAGAAGGGAAAATACTTCCAACTCTATACCGGTATGTTTGAATTATCATAAAAACAAAACAACCCTGCAAATGCAGGGTTGTTTTGTTTGGCGGAGATGGTGGGATTTGAACCCACGTGCCCCTCATCAGGACAACACGATTTCCAATCGTGCTCGTTATGACCACTTCGATACATCTCCATATCTCAAATCCACTGTACTATTATATCACGTTTTTTTAAAAAAGCAAGTGTTTCTTGAAAAAATTTTTAATTTATTTTTCAAATTATAAAATAAGATTTCCAATTGACAAACAAACCCGCCTGTGATACAATAAGAAACCGTGAGATAAGCCACAACCCTTCATGGTTTTTTCAAAGAACATATCGCTTATATGTATCGAAGCGGTCATAACGGGGCGCACTCGAAATCCCCTCGGTTACACTGTAACTGTACCCCTATAAATGGCTTAACCATGCGGGTTTAAGCGAGGTTCAAACCTTGTTTTTACACCCTTATCTAGCGGTTTTTCTAGCCATTTCTAACATTTTTCTAACAAAATTTTATAATTTGCTTGTTTTTTGCTCTGTCAAATCGGAGTTCAAACATACCTGGAGATGTACCCAAGTGGTTGAAGGGTCCGGATTCGAAATCACTCGAAATCTTGTGAAGTTAGTGGAAGTGTGGACCACTTCAAAACCGCATAAACACTGGGTTTTTAATAAAATTAAATATCAAAGTTTTTAGCAGTTTCCAAAAAAAGTTTCCAAAAATCTGCAACCCGTGATTTTTGTGTAAATCTTTAAAATTTGTGAGCTGTTGAAATACATCCGGAGAAGTATCGAAGCGGTCATAACGAGAACGACTCGAAATCGTT
>JAGALN010000156.1 GCA_017625185.1 Clostridia bacterium | reverse complement strand
TATGGTATCAGCCGTGCCTCTGCAGAGGTGATTACCGTCAGTGCAGAGGGAATCAAGGTTCCGGTAGAGAGCCTCCATGTCAAAGACGGTGCGCCGGGCGTTTATGTTCTGCGTCTTGGTGTGGCGCAGTTTGTTCCGGTTAGGCTCCATTACCGGAATGAGAACTGGGCGATCATCAGTGCAGTGCAAAGCGGAGATGCTCCCTATTTGAAGATTTATGATGAGGTTGTTGTGGAAGCAAAAAATCTTGAGAGCGGTAAGGTTGTGAGATAGATGGAAATTGGAAAGAACCTTGCAGCAGTTCAGTTGGAGATTCGGCAGGCGGCAGAGGCGGCAGGGAGAAACCCGGAAGATGTCAGACTGATTGCGGTCAGCAAGACCAAGCCGGTTTCCATGATAGAAGATGCAGTGGAATGGGGGATGTTGGATTTCGGTGAAAACCGTCCCCAGGAGCTGGCGGAAAAGTTTCTGCAGGTTCCCGGTGTCCGCTGGCATCAGATTGGGCAACTGCAACGAAACAAGGTGAAGTATATTATCGATAAGGCAAGCCTGATTCACTCGGTGGATAGCCTCCCTTTGGCAGAGGAAATCGAAAAGCGGGCAGCTGCGATTCAAAAGGTGCAGGATATTCTGGTTCAGGTGAATATCTCCGGGGAGGAGAGTAAATCCGGCGTCAAGCCTGAGGATGCAGCGGCACTTTGCCGACGCATCGGTTCCCTTCCCCATGTTCGGATTTGCGGATTGATGACCATTTCGATGGCGGGACTTTCGCCAGAAGGAAATTTCGAAGTTTTCTCTGCCCTGAAACGACTGTCTGAGAAAATTGATCAGGAACAGATTCCAGGGGTTTTCATGGAAGAGCTTTCCATGGGAATGAGCCATGATTTTAAGGAAGCCATTGCCGCAGGGGCTACCATGGTCCGGGTCGGTAGCAGTATTTTTGGTACAAGAGAGTATCGTTAAGAGAAAAACGGGAGCGTTGGCTCCTTTCAGGCAACTGTCAAATATCCTGTGCCGACAGAAGCCTAACATATTGCCGGGGCACAACGGCGGATGGGAGAGAACGATGAGTAACTTTATGAACAAAATGCTGAACTTTGTCGGATTTGAAACAGACGAAGCCTATGATGAGGAATACTACAACGAGAGTCAGGAACAGCCTGCGCTGGACTATGAAGAACCCATGGTAGAACGCCTGAGCTCCAGAAATCGCAGCCGGGTGGTCAAGCTTCATGAAACTGCATCCCAACAGATGAAGGTTGTGGTAATGCAGCCGGAAACTTTTGATGAGGCACAAGCAATTACCAACCACTTAAAGGCAAGAAAGCCGGTGGTGGTTAACTTAGAGTGTATTGACAAGAATGTTGCCCGTCGTATCATTGACTTTTTGAGCGGTGCAGCTTTTGCTTTGGAGGGGGATATCCAGAAGATTTCCAATGGCATCTTCTTGATTGCTCCCAACAACATTGGAATTATGAGCGATGAAAACATTGATGCCAAGGGCGGCTTTGGCTGGGGCAACTAATGGTGCAACCGGATGGAGAAGAGAAACTGCTGATTGCCAAGGCAGAGGATGCTCTGCGGCTGGCGGAAAAGCGTTTTTGTGTCAAAACGCTGGGGTTTTTGAACCCCCATCAGCGAGTGTTGATTCAGAATTATGTGAAGAAGCCTGCGGGGATGAAATTGGTGTTTGACGGTGGCTTTCCGGAGGCAGAACGAACCCAGATGGTTTGCTATCCCGAGTTTTTTGAGCCGGTCAGGGAGGAGTATCTTGCACTTTTGGAGTGTACCGGCCGAGAACTCGGCGGACTTAGCCATCGTGATTATTTGGGGAGCTTGATGGGACTTGGTATTGTCCGTGAAAACATTGGGGATATTCTGGTTGGGGAAGGGAAAACCTTTTTCTTTCTAAAACCAGAGATTGTAGATTATGTACTGCAGAACTTGACCAAGATAGGCAGGCAGGGGATTCGGCTTACTGAATGTCCAATCTCGGCGGCGGAACTGCCGGAGCGTCCGGTGAAAGAGATTGCCGGAACTGTTGCGGCACTGCGATTAGATGCTGTGCTGGCTCTTGGAACCGGACTTGCCCGGGGGAAGGCGGCAGAGCTGATTCAAGGCGGGCAGGTTGCAGTGAACTGGGTGACGGTGCAGGAGGTTTCCGGCGCCGTCAAGGAAGCGGATTTGATTTCGGTGCGTGGCTTTGGTCGAATGAAGCTGCTTCGCATCGGCGGAACAACCCGGAAGGGTCGGATTGGGATTACCATTATCCGCTATGTTTAGATAGGGGGAGAGGCTATGCTGACACCGAGAGATATTGATCGAAAGGAGTTCAAACGTGCCGTCCGTGGCTATAATATGGACGATGTGGAAACCTTTTTGATGGAAATCAGCGAAAGCTACGAGGAACTTTACCGAGAAAATCTGGCGGCAAAGGAGCGGATTGCCCTTTTGTCCGAGGCGGTAACACAGTATAAGTCCATGGAAGAAACCCTGAAAAATGCCCTGGCAGTTGCCCAAAGGGACGGCGACGATATGAAAAAAGCCGCCCGGGAGGAAGCGGACGCAATCATTCGTGATGCCAAGATTCGGGCGGAGGAAGAAATTTCCCGGCTGTCTTACCAATACGAACAGATGCAGCGCAGTGTAGAACTCTTCCGTGCCAAGGTGGTATCCCTGCTCAATGCCCAACTAGATATCATCAAGGAATATGGTGAGCCGGAACCGGTAGCAGTGCCTGTGATGCCGCAGAAACCTGAGGTGTTTGAACAGACCGCACCGGTAGCGATTCCGGTAGAGGAACAGAGTACCCAGGAGATTCCGGAAATCGTCAAGAACGAGGACGGAAATTACTCCTCCAAAGAATAAGAAAACCGAAGGGACACGGTGCAGTGTCCCTTTTCCGGTATATATAGGGAAAAGAAAGGTCGAAAACAAATGGGATACCTTGGATTGAGCATTTTCATTTTAATCATTGATGTCATTACCAAATTTCTGGCAGAGGGGAAACTGCAACAAATGGCAACCCTGCCGGTGTGGCAGGGAGTCTTCCATTTTACTTATGTAGAGAACCGTGGAATTGCCTTTGGAATGTTCGGCGGAGGACGGATTGTATTTATCCTGCTGACAGTTCTGGTGTTGGTGCTGCTTGCCGTTTTTTATCGGAAAACGAACCATAAAACCAAATGGCTTTGTTATGGGTTATCTCTGATTTTTGGCGGCGCCATAGGCAACTTGCTTGACCGTATCTTTCGGGGGTATGTAGTGGATTTTTTGGATTTTCGGCTGATTGATTTTCCGGTCTTTAATGTGGCAGATATCGCCGTTTGTATCGGTGCGGTTTTGTTGGTGATTCACTTTTTCAAAAGCGAAGAGATAAGAAAGGATGAGCCGGTTGGATAAGGAAAGAACCCTGATTGCAGAACCGGAGCATGGGGGACAGCGTCTTGACCGGATTCTGGACCTATGCTTACAAGAATACACCCGTTCCCATCTCCAAAAGCTAATCGAAGATGGGTGCGTTTTGGTAGATGGCAGAACTGTTAAAGCAAGCTATAAGGTGAAGGCAGGAGAAAAAATCTCCCTGACCTTGCCGGAATTGAAAGAACCGGACATTCTGCCGGAGGAGATTCCTTTGTCCATTGTCTATGAGGATGGGGATATGCTGGTGGTGGACAAACCCCAGGGGATGGTGGTGCACCCGGCGACGGGAAACTATACCGGAACCTTGGTAAACGCCCTCCTTGCCCATTGCGGGGACTCCTTATCCGGTATCAACGGAGAGAAACGCCCCGGGATTCTTCACCGGATTGATAAAGATACCAGCGGACTTTTGCTGGTGGCAAAAAACGATATGGCGCACCAATCTCTGGCAGAACAAATCAAGGAGCATTCCCTGACCCGTGCCTACAAAGCGCTGGTTCATGGTGGATTTCGGGAGGAGTCTGGCAAAATCAATCTGCCCATCGGCAGACATCATGCCGACCGGAAGAAGATGGCAGTAACCTATCGCAACTCCAAAGAGGCAGCAACCAATTACACGGTATTGGAGCGGTTAGGGGCCTATACCTTGGTAGAGTGTCGATTGGAAACCGGGCGAACTCACCAGATTCGAGTCCACATGAGCCATCAGGGTCATCCCGTGGTAGGGGACCCGGTTTACGGAGTCAAAAAGGAGAGTTTTTCTCTAAACGGACAACTGCTCCACGCCTTTAAGGTAGGATTTTTACATCCCAGAACCGGAGAGTATATGGAGTTTGAGAGTCCTCTGCCGGAATATTTCGAAAAAGTTTTAAAAAGATTAAGAAATTTGTAGACAAAAAAAGAGTGTTGTTGTATAATGGGAGTATAAGAGGGATGCCCTGGGCTCTTGCGGGAATCCGTGCTCCAAGGATGACGGAATTTCGCCGGAGAAAAGCGGTTGCTCTTTCGGTCGGGAATTTCTTGTTGTTGCGGAAAGAAGCTACCGACATCGAGCGGAGCTTCTTTTTTTACGCACAAGAGGGGTTCCTGAAATTGACATAGATGTATGACGTTGCATAATTCGGTAAAAATAGGAATTGACACAGAGCGAGGATAAAGGGGTTATAAGGAATGAAGCATTTACTTGGGTTAAAGGGTTTGTCAGAGACCGAAATTCAGGAGATTATGACCGAAGCCTTCTGGATGAAGCGGGAGGTTCTGGAAAAGGGAAAAAAGAACAATTGCTTAAGCGGCAAGAGTGTCATTACCCTGTTTTTTGAGAACAGTACAAGGACAAGACTTTCCTTTGAGTTGGCATCCAAGTATTTGGGTGCAACTGCGGCAAACATCGCCGCATCCGGCAGCAGTGTTGCCAAAGGCGAAACCCTGCTGGATACAGTGAAAACCATTGACAGGATGGGTGCCGATGTGATTATCATTCGGCATAGCTCTTCGGGAGCACAGGCATTTGTTTCTAATTACACCAAGGCGTCTATTATCAACGCCGGAGACGGAATGCACGCCCATCCCACCCAGGCACTTCTGGATATGATGACCATGCAGGAGAAAAAGGGTGATCTTAAGGGATTGAAGGTGGCAATCATTGGGGATGTGAAGCATAGCCGGGTAGCTCGGAGTAACATCTATGGACTCAAAACCATGGGGGCAGAGGTGGTTCTCGGCGGTCCTGCCACCCTGATGCCGGCGGAAATCGAGGGTATGGGTGTGAAAGCGTACACCAATGTTGATGAAGCAATCCGTGGCGCCGATGTGGTGATGGGTCTTCGGATTCAGTTGGAGCGTCAGCAAAAGGGAGCGTTTCCCTCTGTTGCGGAGTATCACAGATGCTTTGGCATCAACGAGGAAAGACTTCGCCTTGCAGCACCGGATGCACTGGTGATGCACCCGGGTCCTGTGAACCGGGGTGTGGAGCTTTCTGCCGATGTGATTGACGGAGTACAATCGGTCATTGAGGAGCAGGTAACCAATGGTGTCTGTGTCCGGATGGCAGTACTCAAGATGCTGACCGATGGCAACGAGCGGTAGGAGGAGAACAATGAGTTTACTAATCAAAAACGGATGGGTTGTAGACCCCAAAAATAATATAGACGGCAAGATGG
>JAGALN010000155.1 GCA_017625185.1 Clostridia bacterium | reverse complement strand
GATATCAACATCAAGTTTGTTCTGCTGGCAATTGTGGTTCTTACCGTTTTGGTATGGCTGGTTCCGGCGATTCCGGTTTCTTTCCTGGGTGCTTGTATTGTAGTTGTCTTTGGTTTCTTTTTTGCGACGGTTTCCTCCCGGATGGTTGGCCTGGTTGGCAGCAGCAATAACCCGGTATCCGGTATGGCAATTGCAACCCTGCTGGTTACCACTCTGCTTTTAAAAGCCACCGGTACCACCGGGATTGCAGGAATGATCAGCGCTATTTCCATCGGTTCGATTATCTGTATTGTATCTGCCATTGCCGGGGATACCTCCCAGGATTTGAAGACGGGGTATCTTTTGGGTGCTACACCCAGAAAACAGCAGATTGGTGAGATAATCGGTGTTATTGCGGCAGCATTTGCCATTGGCGGAACTCTCTATCTGTTGGATAGCGCGTGGGGCTTTGGTTCCGACCAGCTGGCAGCGTCCCAGGCAACCCTGATGAAGCTGATTATCGAGGGCGTTATGGAGGGCAACCTGCCTTGGGCACTGGTCTTTGTTGGCGTTTTTATTGCGGTTGTTGCCGAGGTTGTGGGAATTCCCGTTCTGCCCTTTGCCATCGGTGTTTATCTGCCGGTTCAATTAAACGCATGTATCATGGTGGGCGGTCTGGTTCGCCTCTGTATGGACAAGCTGAAGAAGAGCAAGGAAGAAAAAGAGAAGATTACCAACGACGGCATTCTCTTCTGCTCCGGTATGATTGCCGGCGAGGGCCTTGTAGGAATTCTTCTGGCGCTCTTTGCCGTTTTTGGATGGGATCAGGTCATTGACATGGCTGCAAGATTCGGCATCTCTTCTGCCTTTGCTAACATTGGCGGTCTGGTGCTCTTTGGAATCATCATCCTGACCGTGCTGAGGTTCTCCCTCTGGAAGAAGCGGAGCAAATAAGATGAAACAGAAAAAGATAGCAGAAAACTTTCTGGAACGAAAGCCGGTTCGTGCCGGGGAATTTCGGTGGACGACAGATGGCGACGGAAAGGTAACCCTGGAAATTGATAACAAGGGCATCATGAATCGCATCTGCCAGAAACTGTTCAAAAAGCCACCTGTAAGCTTCATCCATCTGGACGAGATGGGAAGCTTCCTCTGGCCATTGCTTGATGGTGAGAAGAATCTTATTGAGCTTGGCGAAGCGGTCAAGACGGAGTTCGGGGATGGGGCAGAACCATTGTATGAACGATTGGTAAAGTATGTTCAAATTCTGGAAAGT
Organism: Clostridia bacterium; assembly: GCA_017625185.1. GTDB lineage: Bacteria > Bacillota > Clostridia > Monoglobales > Monoglobaceae > Ructibacterium. Next base: position 6,640 of record JAGALN010000155.1, on the reverse strand, counting down.
TATCACTTTATCAAGTGGAATTAGGAAAGGGGTTAAACCGATGAAGAAAAGAATTGTCAGCGGTTTATTGGTTTTTATGTTGGTATTCCTGACCGGATGCGGTGCTAAGAGCGATGCAGAAACAGCCTTTGCTACCATGATGAAGGCATTCCAGACCGGCGAGGCGGAAACCATCCGGACGTATTATGATTTCAATCAGGAAAGCAAGTTTGTCAATCCGGATGCCTCCGATGAGATGCTCCGGGTGGTCCTGGGTACCATGCAGGATATGAAGTATCACATTGAGTCTGTGGAGAAGATTGACGGTGCCAATGTAAAGATTACCGCCAGGGTAACCACGTTGGATTTCTCTCAAGTGATGGACCTTTATATCGAACGGCTTATGATGTTGGTTGCCGATGAAACATACCAGGCACAGGTTGCCTCTCTTGCACAGACAGAGTACCAGAAACTGATTGCAGACCAAATGGCAGAGATTCTGACCGGTCAGGAGATTGATACCGAGGAAAAGACGGTGTCGGTTACCATGGTCAAGGAAAAAGACCAATGGGTTCCCGGCGGGGACAGGGATGCCTTCTTTGACGCCTTGTTCGGGAATCTAATCGGTGCAGTGAATTCCTTGATTTAAAAAAGATAGATACCCTGTGTGTCCAAGAACATACAGGGTATTTTTGTGTATCAAACCCAAAATTAAGAACAAAGCCTTCTCCTTGCAAGGGAAAGGCTTTGTTCTTATTATTGTTCCAGGAGATTCTGCATCCGGTCTTGGAGCTCCTGAAGCTTTACCAGGGTGGATGCAAGGTGGCATTGGTCGGTGCGGATTTGATAGATGCAGGCATCAATCTCTTTGGCTCCCGACAAATAGTTAAAATTATTCTGTGCCGTTTGGAGATTGGCGCGAATCTGTCCGGCATCAAGCAAAAGCTTGTGATAGTCCTCCCGAAGATGCTCTGCCGCATGCCGTTCAGCCTTTGTTGCGTGCCTTTGCTTCGGCGGCTGGAGTTCTGCCGGGGAGGTGATGGTTTGTGTTTGCATAAAAAACCCCCTAAAACCTAAAAATATAGAAGAAAATTCTTTGGTTTTAGTATACGCAACCCCCATTTTTGCTATACCCTAAAAGAAATTTTCCGGAAAATAAAAAATTTTACAGATTCTTCATATCTTTTTGAAAGGATTTATGGTATACTTGTTCTAATAACAAATCTCGGCATTTTTGAAGGAGGAAGGGTTATGGGAAACAACCAGACAGTCCTGATTGTGGATGACGAAGTGAATATTTGTGAATTATTGCGGCTTTATGTAGAGAAGGAAGGATACCGCACGGTCATTGCCAACAATGGCCAGGAGGCCATGGATAAATTCCGGGTGGAAAAGCCGGATTTGGTTTTGCTGGATGTAATGCTTCCCATCAAGGATGGGTGGCAGGTCTGCCGTGAGATTCGTGCCATTGATACCACGCCGATTATTATGCTGACTGCAAAGGGTGAAACCTTTGACAAGGTGCTGGGGCTGGAGTTGGGGGCGGACGATTACATGGTCAAGCCCTTTGAACCAAAAGAGCTCCTTGCCAGAATGAAAGCGGTGCTCCGCAGAACTGCCGGGAAGCCAGAGGAAGAAGAAGGGGACAAGGAGATTTCCTTTGATGGTCTGCGGATTAACCAGACTACCTATGAAGTGTACTTAGGTGAAGAGAAGATTGAGATGCCGCCGAAGGAGTTTGAACTTCTGTATTTTCTTGCGAAAAATGCCAATAAGGTTTTTACTCGGGATCAGCTTCTTGATGAAATCTGGGGGTATGAGTTTTTTGGCGATTCCCGTACGGTGGATGTGCATATAAAGCGAATCCGGGAGAAAATCGAGGGGGAAGAACAAAACTGGCACCTAAAGACGGTTTGGGGTGTGGGTTATAAGTTTGAGGCGACCGAGAAGTAGGGAGTGAAAGTGATGCGTTCAGTTCTAGGGAAAACTGTTTTTTCCAGAATTCTTTTGATTAATATTGCTGTTGTCATGGTCTGTATTTCTCTCCTTGGCTCTGTACAGTTGTTTCAGGTGACCAAATATATTTCCCAAAAGAGTGAGGAAATGCTGGCGAGGAATGCCGAATCCATTGTGGGCTTGATTCAGAGTAATATCAGTCTTGAGAGTCTTCAGGCAATTATGGATGGGTTTTCCCGAAATAATCAGGGGCATATTATGGTCATTGACCAACGGGGGAATGTGGTTGCTAACACATCCAAGAGCGGGTATTGTGCGGAAACGCCGGCGTTCATTCCCAAGGAGCATAGCCGGACAGTGTTGAACGGGAAAAGAGCTTCGGTCATTGGAAATATGGGCGGGCTTTTCCGGGAAACCATGTTCACCCTGCAGGTGCCGGTTAATCAGGCAAACGGAAAAACCCTGGGTGCAGTTTTGATCAGCATTCCCATCCCGGAAAAGGAGAGAATGACCCGTGAGTTCACACGGATTCTGTTATCTTCTGCTTTGCTGGTTCTGGTGATTTCGGTGGTTCTGTCCTATGCCTTGTCCAAGTTGATTTCTATGCCTATCAAGAGCATCCGAACCAGTGCGAAAGCCTTTGCCCGGGGGGAACTGAATTCCCGAGTGGGAGAGGATGCGACCCGTTCCGGCATCAGCGAGATTTCGGAGCTTGCCTGTACCTTCAATGACATGGCGGAGAAACTGGAAAAAGCGGAGGATACCCGGAAAGCTTTTATTTCCGATGTGTCCCATGAACTTCGAACCCCGATGACAACTATCAGCGGTTTTGTCAACGGGGTCCTTGACGATACCATTCCGCCGGAAAAACAGAAGGAGTATCTGCAGATCGTTGGAGATGAAGTTCATCGTCTTTCCCGTTTGGTGAATACCTTTTTGGATATCAGCCGGATGCAGTCGGGTAAGATTGTGATGCAGAAGACCAATTTTGACATCAACGAAGCAATCCGCCTGACCATCATCGGCTTGGGGCAGAGATTGGACGAGAAACGGATTCGGGTATCTTTGGGTTTCGAGCATGAGAACTGCTATGTTCTGGCAGATGCAGACAGTATCAAACGGGTGCTGACCAACCTCTTGGATAATGCGGTCAAATTTACAGGTGAGGATGGAGAAATTTCTGTTACCGTAACCCAGAAACAGCATGAAGTTTTCGTTTCGATTCATAATACCGGTTGCGGCATCCCTGAGGAACAGCAAAAAATGATTTTCGAGCGGCTCTACAAGGTGGATCAGTCACGGAGTATCAACAGGGAGGGAACCGGCATAGGACTGTATCTGGTCAAGAATATCATCCAAGCACATGGAAAACATATCTCTGTCAGGAGTGTGGAGAACGAATACGCAGAATTTACCTTCTCCCTGGATAAGGGGAAGGCTCCCGGAAGGCGGGAGGAACTATGCCTGGATGAGGAATAAAAACTTTCACGGTTCTTTTACAGTTTATTCACATTTTTTTCATATCCGGACAGTATAATAAAATCGTTGAAAGAAAGATGAAAAGGAGGAAATGCAGATGCAGGACTTTTTTGATGATAAAAAGGAAGGCTTTGAAGAGGGGGAACCCATAGAAGATACCCCCGTTGAAGTGGAAGATAGTGAGGTTATAGGGACAGAGGAAGAGGCTGAACCGATTTGGATTGACCTGTCCGGCAGGGCAGAACCCCGGACCGAAGAGGAGGGGAGCGGTGATGCAGTTCCTTATACTGAGTATGTAAAAAAGAGAAAAAAGAAGCATCAGGGAAGACGGTATCTTGCTGCCATGCTTGCACTGACGGTGCTGAACCTTGCCCTGTTTGCCGGTGCCTTTGTACTGGGAACACGGTATGGCTCCGGAGGACGGAGTGCGGCATCCAAGCAGGAACTGGTATCAACGCTCCGGGGCGAGGATGAGAACAAAACCACCGAGACTGCCCATAAGGGGACCCAGTTAGAAACCACCGAAATTGCCAAGAAGGTGGGACCTGCCGTGGTGGGTATTACCAGTGTGGTGCAGGGACAGATGAGCATCTTCGGCGGATTTTCTCAATCCAACGGCGAGGGCTCCGGTATTATCCTGAGTCAGGACGGCTATATCGTAACCAACAACCATGTGGTGGAAAACTCCACCTCGGTGTTGGTAACCTTAAACACCGGCAGTGAGTACGAAGCCAAGGTTATTGGTGCTGATGAGCAAACCGACCTTGCCGTGATTAAAATCGAACCCAAAGAAGAACTGATCGTTGCAACCCTGGGTGACTCCACCCAACTAGAGGTGGGAGAGCGGGTGGTTGCCATCGGTAACCCTATGGGGCTGGAGTTCTTCGGGAGCGTGACCCAGGGAATTGTTAGTGCAGTGAATCGCACCATCAGCATTGACAACCGGACCATGAATCTAATCCAGACCGATGCCGCCATCAACTCCGGCAATTCCGGTGGTGCCCTGATTAATGCCTACGGCGAAGTCATCGGCATCAATTCGGTCAAGGTTTCTTCCTCCGGCATCGAGGGCATGAGCTTTGCCATTCCCATTTCCGAGGCAAGTCCCATTATTTCCGATTTGTTAGAATACGGCTATGTGAAGGGACGGCCGGTGATCGGCATTGCCACCCGGGACGTTACGGCGTATATGGCACAGGCATATTCCTGGCCCGTTGGTGCCCAGATCATGAGTGTTTCCAGTGAGTCTGCCAGAGAGGCAGGACTCCAGCAGGGGGACATCATTCTTTCGGTGAACGGGGAGAAGATTTCTACCGGCGAGGAGCTGAATAAGATTAAGGATCAGCATAAGCCTGGAGATACCCTGAAACTTGAGATTTATAAGTATGCAACCGGACGGACCGAAACGATTCAGGTAACCCTGACCGAACAGATTCCGGGCTAAAAGACAATCAAAGCCACCCAAACGGGTGGCTTTTTCTATTTGAAAAGTGGAAAAAAGTCGTAGTTTTGTATAGGTTGTCGGTTTACAATTCCGCTTTCCTGTGCTATACTGGGTAGGTGTTTTAAAAGGAGTGAAGCAAATGAAACGGGAAGACTTAAGAAATATTGCAATTATCGCCCATGTTGACCACGGAAAGACAACTCTGGTTGACGAGATGCTCAAGCAGGGCGGTATTTATAGAGAGAATCAGGTGGTGGAAGAGCGGGTCATGGACAACAATGACCTAGAGCGGGAACGTGGCATTACCATTCTGGCGAAGAATACCTCGGTTTACTATCAGGATATCAAAATGAACATCATTGATACCCCGGGACACGCTGATTTCAGCGGTGAGGTGGAGCGTATCTTAAAGATGGTAAACGGGGTTATCCTGCTGATTGACGCAGCAGAGGGGCCCATGCCCCAGACCCGGTTTGTGCTCCAGAAAGCATTGGAGATGCAGCATCGTGTGATTATTGTGGTCAATAAGATTGACCGGCCCGACGCCAGATTGGACGAGATTCCTGACGAGATTCTGGACCTTTTGATTGATCTGGAAGCCAGTGACGAACAGCTGGAAAGTCCCATTATTTTCTGTTCAGGCAGAGCGGGTACTGCATCCCTTTCCCAGTACGAGCAGGGGAAGGACTTGACAGTTCTCTTTGAAACCATCAAGAACTATATTCCGGCACCGGATGGGGACGAAACCAAACCTCTCCAGATGCTTGTTTCTTCTATTGATTATAATGAATATGTGGGCAGAATTGCCATTGGTCGGATTGAGCAGGGAGAACTTCGTCAGAACCAGGAGGTCATGGTCTGTGACTATCATGGAAAGCATCAACCCTATAAGTCCAAGATAGCCAACCTTTATCAGATTGACGGGCTGGGACGGACGGCGGTGGATGGGGCAAAGGTGGGAGATATCATCTGCTTTTCCGGGATTACCGATATTACCATTGGTGATACGGTAACCGCTGTGGACTTCCCCGAGGCATTGCCCTTTGTGAAAATTAGTGAGCCAACCATTGAAATGACCTTTTCGGTTAATGACAGTCCTTTTGCGGGACGGGAAGGGAAGTTTGTAACCTCCCGCCAGCTCCGGGAGCGGTTGATGCGGGAGCTTTTAAAGGATGTTTCCCTCCGGGTAGAGGAAGGGGAAACCACCGACAGCTTCAAGGTGGCAGGCCGTGGCGAAATGCACCTGTCCATTCTGATTGAAACCATGCGCCGGGAGGGATACGAGTTCTCGGTCAGCACCCCAAAGGTACTGCTCAAAGAGGTGGACGGTACCCTTTGTGAGCCGATAGAACGGCTGATGATTGATGTCCCCGAAGAGAGCATGGGTGCCGTCATGGAGAAGATGGGTTCGAGAAAGGGTGAACTTTTGCAGATGACCCCCCAGGGGAGCCGGATGCGTCTGGAATACCTGATTCCCGCCCGGGGTCTTCTGGGATATCGGAGCGAGTTTCTGACCGATACCCGGGGTGAGGGTATCATGAATTCGGTCTTTGACAGCTACCAGCCTTTCAAGGGCGAAATCAGCCGTCGGCATACCGGTTCCCTGGTGGCCTTTGAAACCGGTGAGGCGGTGGGCTATGGTATTTTTAAGGTCCAGGATCGTGGGACCATGTTTATTACTCCCGGTACTGCAGTGTATGAGGGTATGATCGTTGGGTATTCTCCCAAGAGTGAGGATATCAATGTGAACGTTTGCAAGAAGAAGCAGCTGACCAATACCCG
>JAGALN010000154.1 GCA_017625185.1 Clostridia bacterium | reverse complement strand
TGGGTATCCCCGTCCACAACTGCCGCCTTCAAGGCACCGGCACCCATTTTCTCAAAAGCCTCCAAGTCGCCCTCTTTTTCGATTTTATCCATGGCCTTGGTCAGCTTATTTTTCAAAGTTCTGACCGGATGCCCGGTAAACCGCCCGGTTACCACTGCGTCCCGGTCCTTGGCGGCAACCACCGCCTCTTTATAGTTTTGGTGGACCGTACATTCCTCGGAGCAGATAAATCGGGTACCTACCTGGACACCCTCTGCACCCAGAGCAAGTGCCGCCGCCACACCGCGGCTGTCCGCAATACCGCCAGCTGCAATCACCGGAATATCCACACCATCCACTACCATAGGAATCAATGCCATGGTGGTTAATTCCCCAATATGACCGCCGGCTTCACAGCCCTCTGCCACCACGGCATCGGCTCCCGCCTTTTCCATTCTCTGGGCTAAGGCTACACTGGGGATTACCGGAATTACAACGGTTCCCACTTCCTTGAGCGCCGGAATATACTGTCCGGGGTTTCCGGCTCCGGTGGTGACAACTGCCACCCGCTCCTCTACCAGCATTGTCATCACCTCTGGGGCATAGGGTGACATCAGCATCACATTGACCCCAAAGGGTTTATCAGTTAAAGTTCTTGCCTTTTGAATCTGTTCTCTCACATAATCAGCGGGGGCATTGCCAGCTGCAATCAGTCCGACACCGCCGGCATTGGATACTGCCGCTGCCAGTTCCGCAGTGGCAACCCATGCCATACCGCCTTGAATAACAGGATATTCCACACCCAAAAGCTCACAAATACGATTCTTTACCATGATGATTTCCTCTCTTCTAAAGTTCAAGCAAAATAGAACACCAGGTCAATCCGCCTCCCATACTGGAGAGCACCACCAAATCGCCCTTTTCGGCACGCTTTTCCTCTACCGCTTCGCAAAGGGCAATGGGAACACAAGCCGCCGACATGTTGCCGTACTTATCCACATTGACAAAAACCTGCGTTTCCGAAAATCCAAGGCGTTTTCTGGCACCCTCAATAATCCGCATATTTGCCTGATGGGGAACCAACAGTTTCACATCCTCCAGGGTCTTTCCGGCATCTTCTACCACCTTCCGAGAGGACTGCTCCATAACCCTTACGGCGAACTTAAAGACCGCACTGCCGTCCATCCAGATGGTGCGGTCATTCCCAAAGGGACGCCGCTCCTTGTCCTCGGGAGTGACCCGAATACCAGGAAGTGTCAGGCAATCGCCGCTTGCACCATCGCTTGCCAGGGTATAGGTCAAAACCCCGGTTTCTTCCTCAGTAGCAGAAAGAATCGCCGCACCTGCACCGTCCCCGAAGAGAACGCAGGTCTTTCTGTCCTGATATTCAGTTACTTTGGAAAGGGTATCGCTACCAATCACCAAAATGTTTTTGTAAACACCGTTTTCGATAAACTGCGTCGCTGTTACCATGGCAAAAATAAAACCGGAACATGCTGCATTGATGTCAAAAGCCGCTGCGTTGGTAGCTCCGATTCCTTTCTGTACCAGA
>JAGALN010000012.1 GCA_017625185.1 Clostridia bacterium | reverse complement strand
TGCCTTGTGGTGATGGGAATTCTCTATACTAAGGCGAAACGTTTTTTCTTGGCGTAGGAATCATAATAAAAACGGAGATGTAGTATTACATCTCCGTTTTTCTGTAGGATTTATTCATTCATCATCGGTCACAGAGTCGCCTAAAAAGTCATGAGGATTTACCGGCTTACCGTCCTTTCGCACTTCAAAGTGGAGATGGGGGGTGTCGTTGATTTCCACCGTAGCGGTCTTGCCCACCCTGCCAATCACCTGACCGGTTTTGACTTGAGTCCCCACAGTTGGCATACTGTCCTCTTCTAAATTGGCATAAAAGGTTTTTACTTCATCCGGATGGCTGATAATCAGGCAAGCACCGAACAAGCCGTCCTGGCTGACAGACTCTACCGTTCCGTCTGCCACCGCCTTGACCTCGCTTTTTTCCTCTGCTGCAAAGTCAACGCCCTCGTGTACTCGCCAATCCTGCATGGTATCGGAATAGATAAGGTCCTCCGGGGAAAAGTCCTTGGTGATACTGCCGGGAACCGGCTTTTCCATCAAAAGCGACTTGGAGGAACTTTGCGGAGGGGTGGATTGTTCCTGGACATTCCCTATAGTTTCTTCTGCGTCGGAGTCTTCAACCTCCTGACCGGCATCCTGAGGAAGAGCCGGCCCATTGACCGCCACGGCATTTTCCTGATAGGTTGTGTCTGCCTCTGCCACCGACTGCCGCAAAGCATCTTCCCAGGCGCCCTCGTCGAGCTTGTTTTGCTTCTCCTCGGGCAGAATCATGTTCATGACCAAAGCAATGACCGTCACAGCCACCAATCCCACCAATGTAATAAAGAACCCTTTTTTGGCAAAAATGTTTTCTTTCTTTGTTGTTTCTCTCACGATTTATCACCTCATTGGTAGTATAAACCGTTTCTGCAAAAATATACCCGAAGTACCATGGGAGAGGCACTTCGGGTTGTTTTTTACACAAGATAAATCTGGTCGGTATAGCGTTTTGCCTGTTCGGCACCTTGTTTTGCAGCCTCCTCATTTTCAAAGAGACCAAAGACGGCAGAACCGCTGCCGCTCATCAGGGAGAGAACTGCTCCCGCCTCCTGGAATCCTTCCTTGAGCCAGCCCACCACCGGATACGCAGGGATGGTTACCGTTTCCAAAATATTCGCCGCGCTCTGGCAGATCAGGGCAAGGTCGCCCTTCCTGATTCCCTCTGCCACTGCGGGAACGTTCAAGCCATCCGGCTTTTGGGTATAGTCCAGATTTTCATACACCCATTTGGTGGAAACAAAGGGTTCGGGCTTGGCAATCACACACCGGAGACCTTTGGGAGGCATAGGAAGAGGGGTCAACACCTCTCCAATCCCGGTTGCCATGGCACAGCCACCCATGACACAAAAAGGAACATCAGCACCCAACTTTTCGCCCAGTTCCATCAGGGTTTCGATGGGAAATGGTTGACCAAACATGGCATTGAGCCCTTTCAAGACTCCGGCTGCATCGGCACTGCCGCCGCCAAGACCTGCACCCATGGGAATCCGCTTTTCGATATGGATTTCCACACCTTCGTTTCGTCCCAGCCGTGTAAAAAAGGCTTCTGCCGCCCGGTATGCCAGGTTACCCTCTCCGGTGGGAATCTCTGAAGAATCGGAAGTAATGACAATCCTTCCGTCCTGACGGAGAGAAAGCGTCAGCCGGTCAGCCAGACCGATTTCCTGAAGAATCATTTCCACATCATGATAGCCGTTTTCCCGTTTTCCGGTGACGTCAATCGCCAGATTAATTTTCCCTCTGCATTCTAAAGTTAATTTTTCCATGCCTCTATCTCGCCTTTCTGTCAGGGTAAAAAATCCGCAGAACTTGGATGTTTCTGCGGATTTTGCAATTATTCTTCCATGGTCTTGTCGGTAGACGCAATCATTGCCTCTTCCAAAGCATCAACCGCATCTTGACTCGGCACAAAGATGGCATCGAATTCGTTGCCTTCGATTTTTTCTTTCTCAAGGAGCAGCTCTGCAACCTTGTTGAGGTATTCCATCTTCTCGGTCAGAATATCGGTACACTGCTGATAGCACTTGTCGATGATGCTCTTGATTTCCTGGTCAATGGTAGCCGCAGTATCCTGGCTATAGTCGATGGTGTGCCCATAGTCCAGACCGATAAAGACCTCGTTGTTCTGGTCACCAAAGGTTCTGGCACCTAACTTCTCGCTCATACCGTAACGGGTTACCATGGATTTCGCAATGGCAGTTGCCCGTTCAATATCGTTGGCGGCACCGGTGCTGATATCGCCCAGGGTCAGTTGTTCCGCCACACGACCGCCTAAGAGAACTACGATCTCTTCCATCATTTCGGTCTTGGAGTTATAGAAGACATCCTCTTTCGGCAAGGACAGAGTATATCCGCCGGCTCTGCCTCTGGGGATGATAGATACCTGATGGACCCGATCTTGGGTGGGGAGCATCTTGGCAACCACCGCATGACCGGCTTCGTGGAATGCGGTCAGCTTCTTTGCCCGTTCGGGGACCTTTCTGGACTTCTTCTCGGGACCTGCAACCACCTTCATGATGGATTCTTCTAGGTTGTTCATGTTGATTTCGGTGCGTCCTGCCCGAGCTGCAGCCAGAGCCGCCTCGTTCATCAGGTTTTCCAGATCCGCACCGGAGAACCCAACGGTTGTCTTGGCAAGAACCTCCAAATTCACATCCTCAGCCAAAGGTTTTCCCTTGGCATGAACCTTTAAGATTGCCTCTCTGCCCTTGACGTCGGGAGCATCTACCACCACCTGTCGGTCGAACCGTCCGGGACGGAGTAACGCCGGGTCTAAAATATCGGGGCGGTTGGTTGCTGCAATGATGATAACACCCTCATTGACGCCGAAACCGTCCATCTCAACCAGCAATTGGTTCAGGGTTTGCTCTCTTTCATCATGACCGCCACCAAGACCTGCGCCTCTGTGCCGTCCAACGGCGTCAATCTCGTCAATAAAGATGATACAAGGAGCATTCTTCTTGGCATTTTCGAAAAGGTCCCGGACACGGGAAGCGCCCACGCCCACAAACATCTCCACGAAATCTGAACCGGAAATGGAGAAGAAGGGAACGCCTGCCTCCCCGGCTACCGCCTTGGCAAGGAGGGTTTTACCGGTTCCCGGAGGGCCTACCAGAAGCACCCCCTTGGGGATTCTGGCTCCTAAGCTGCGGAACCGTTCCGGATTCTTTAG
>JAGALN010000153.1 GCA_017625185.1 Clostridia bacterium | reverse complement strand
GGTCTTTTCGTTTAAACATTTGATATCCCTTTGCAAATCGCCAAAGTCTCTATCTGAAATTCCAGCACATTTTTTCACATGAGTACCAATATAAATCCCTTTTTGCTCTAACGCAGATTTGCAGATAGCACCTACCGCAACCAATGCCGCCGTGATTCTTCCGCTGAAATGTCCGCCGCCTCTTGCATCCTGGAATCCGTGATACTTACACTGCGCCGTATAATCTGCATGAGAGGGTCTTGCAACGGTCTGAAGGGTTGCATAGTCACCGCTTTTTACATTTTCATTGGGAATTAAAATGGTAATAGGAGTACCGGTTGTTCTACCGTTTAATACACCGCTGACAATCGAAAACACATCGTTTTCTTTTCTGGGTGTGGAAATTTTTCCGTCCGGACGCCGCAAGGTCAACAAATGACTGATATCGGCTTCATCGACCCGGATGCCGGGTGCCGATCCGTCCAGCACCGCACCGATACAGGTTCCGTGACTTTCCCCGAATAAGGTCACCGCCACGCTGGTTCCATATGTATTTTTCATATCATTTCCTCCGAAAAACATTCTTTTGCCAGTGCAATTACTTCAATGCATTTCATCGTTGTCAATGCAAAGGTTCCAATTTTGGAAACCGTGGTTACAGTTACGGTATCGCCATCGGCTTTTTTATCGTGAAACGCCGCTTCGGCAATGGCATCCCAGTCGAACGCAATGGGATGGTACAAATTGCACTTTTTTAGAACCTCAATCACCCGGGAACGAATGGATTCCCCACACATGGGGATGAGTCCCAAGGCGACACATTCTCCGTGATACAACTGTGAGAGATGTTCGCTGCTTTCAATTCCGTGGCCTATGGTATGCCCAAAGTTTAAGATTTTCCGAAGTCCTGTTTCTGTTTCATCCTGTTCTACCACATTTTTTTTAATCAGAAGAGACCGGATAATAATTTCGTCAATTGTTTCCTTGATATCTTTCGTTTCAATTAATTCAAACAATTCGCAGTCCGATGTCAACGCCATTTTAACAGCTTCCGCCAGTCCGTTCGCAAACTGCCGCTCGGAAAGTGTCGCCAGCAATTCCGGGTCAATCAATACTTTTTTTGGCTGATAAAAAGCACCCACTATATTTTTTACCCCGCAAAAATTGACGGAAGTTTTGCCGCCGATGGAAGAGTCAATCTGAGAAAGCAAGGTAGTGGGAATGTTGTAAAAATCAATCCCCCGCATATATGCCGATGCCGCAAACCCCGAAAGATCTCCTACCACACCGCCGCCGACTGCCACAACACAGTCCCGTCGGGAAAAGTTATGCTCCAGCATGGTTTGCAACAACATTCCAAAGGTTTCTAAACTTTTGGAGGCTTCTCCGGAAGGCACCCGGCAAATCACCGGGATTCGGCATTGTGCGGCAACGGTTTCGGCATACGCTTGCGGAACTTCCGAATCTGTTACCACAAGAACCCGTCTGTCTAACTGCAAATGACTGCCGGCTTGTTTGATAATTCCCCGTTCTACCAAAATATCATAGCTTCTTTCCTTTAAATCCAACTGTATCTT
>JAGALN010000152.1 GCA_017625185.1 Clostridia bacterium | reverse complement strand
TTCTATAATATCTTCCATTTTTTGCCTATATTCCTCTATGCCAAATTGGAGAAAGCCTTCCAACTTCAAATGGGAAGAAATTTCCGTAATAATTCTTATTTTTTCTAGTAGAATGGAAATCATGAGTTCTTGTGATTCAGCCACTTTTTCCGTTGCAGAGTGAAAAATGACCCCGTGCTCTTCTGCGGATAAGATATGATAATCAAACAGGAGTTTTTCCAATTCGGTTTGGTAAATTTTTTGATGTAGCCATTTTGAAAAGATTTTAAAAAACGGTTCTGTATACTGTTTTTTTATCGCCAGCTTATAGTCGCCATCCCGGGTCTTCTGTACCCAAACTGTTTGGCTCGGAAAGCGGTCTTTTACAATATTCCAAAGAGAGGAAAGCTCCTCTTTGGAATATACGGTCAAAGAATCCAAGCGTTTCACCCTTCCCTTCGATGAATTCTACACTAATATTGCACTAAGCGAAGTGGATTATACCTCCTAGTTCAAATCGTTTTTGATTGCGGAAAAATGTTCTATTCTATATTGGTTGTCAATAACAATATTATGTATACCATAGTAATTTTTCAATAAAATTTACATTCCACCATCATAGACTTTACATCCGGTATACCTTTATTGCATGTGAGTTTTTGCTTCCGTTTTATCTTGCTACTGCGCATTATATGCAGAAGCGATTGGATAGGTTCCGGAGCAACAGTTTTTCAAGATATGAAACCTTTGCGTCCCTAGTAACATCCTTTTTTTCTTTGAATAAACTGATACCAACAGGTGCATTGTTTTTTGGATGCCCTTTTTATATAGATAACGGCTCCGCAAGCTTGCGGAGCCGTCTTGTTTTTTGGTATGATATTTGGAATTCTGACCAAACTAAAAACATTAGAATTCAGGCAGAAAGGATGAATCGCCATGGCTACCATTCCATGTGCTGAAGAGCATTGTATACATCAGAAAGATGGTTATTGCTATTTAGATACCGTATCTGCAAAAAAGATGAATGAGGCATCCTCTTCCTGCCTTTATTTTGCCAGTAAGGCAACTGCTAGCGAGGCTCTTCAAGATAATGCAACGCAAAATCAGTGAAGATGGCAACACCGTGCTCTAAAGATGCCTCATCAATATCAAAATAGGGGTTATGTAGCGGCGCAGTAATGTTCCTGGATTCATTGCGGCATCCTAGCTTGAAAATCCCAGAGGGAACCTCTTGAGAAAAATAAGCAAAATCTTCTCCAGCCATAGTAGGTCTACCGCCCCAGATGCAATTTTCTTCCCCCAGGCATCGAATCGCACTCTCATAAATTCCTTTGGCAATTTCTGCATTGTTGGAAAGGGGCGGAAAAAGTTTGACAAAGCGATAGTCGTAGTCAGCGCCATGCGCCAAGCAGGTGTTTTTTACAATAGATTGAATTCGCTCCGATAGCATGTTCCGCATTTCATTGGTAAAAGCCCGAGCTGTTCCTTGCAATTCCGCTGTATCAGGAATGATGTTTGTGGCATGACCTGCATGGATAGAACCAATGGTTACCACTGCTTCTTCAAAAGGATCTACATTGCGGCCGACAACAGTTTGCAGTTGCGTAATAATATGCGCCGCAATTACAATCGGGTCAATGGCATTTTGCGGTTCAGCACCGTGGCCACCCTTCCCTTTGATAGTAATGGCAAAATCATCAGGGGATGCGTACATAGCCCCCTCCTTTACCCGGATGGTGCCTGTATTTAAATCCGTATCCATGTGAAGTGCAATACAGGCGTCTACCTTTGGATTTTCCAGGATTCCTTCCCGAATCATAGGTTCTGCTCCGCCCGTAGTTTCCTCACCCGGTTGAAAGGCGAATTTGATTGTACCGCACCAGCGTTCCTTCAAGGATGACAAAACTTCGCATGTATTGAGCAGAATCGCCGTGTGTGCATCATGGCCGCAAGCGTGCATCACCCCTTGATTTTGGGACGAATAAGGCGTTTCGTTCTTTTCATCCAAGGCCAAAGCATCCATATCTGCACGAATCAGCAAGCATTTTCCGGGCATTTTTCCATGCACTTCTGCTAAAACACCGGTTCCGGCTATTTCTTTGCGATAAGAAATGCCGAGTTCATCCAGGCGGTTGCAAATATATTCCATCGTTCGAAACTCCTGAAAGGAAAGTTCCGGATTTTGATGAATTGTTCTTCTGTCTGCAATCAACTGCGGACGGATTTTATTGATTATTACACTGATATCATTGTTCATTCTGACTTCCCCTTTCTTGAAAATATAGGCGTATATTTTCAGCTGCCGATTTGCCTACAACCTTACGTAATTCATCAAAATCAGCTTGTTTTAGTCTTTCAATCGTTACAAAGGTTTGTAACAAAATCTTTCTTTTCTCCGGTCCAATTCCAGAAATTTCTTCTAATTCTGAATGCAGAGCATTCTCTTCATGCTGTTTGCGAAATCCAGAAATGGCAAATCGGTGCACTTCCTCCTGAACACAAGTCAGGAAGTGGAACAGCATGTCATCTACATTGATAGGGATCTCCTTGTTTTCATCTGTAATCCCCCTGGTTCGGTGCTTGTCGTCTTTCACCAAGCCATAGACCGGAACTGTTTCACCCAGCGTTTCCATCAGGAGCTTTACTGCAGACACGTGACCTTTCCCACCGTCCAATAACAGTAAATCCGGCAGGGGTAAAAATTTTGCATCCTCCGGAGCAAGCTCACCTTTTGCAATCGCTTCTTCCTCTTTGTATGCCCGCTCAATTCTTCGGTAAATAACCTCTCGCATACTCTCGTAGTCGTTGGATCCCTCCACAGTTTTGATCCGGAATCTGCGATAGTCTTTTCTGGATTCCTTAGCATTTTGATAGACGACACAGGCTCCTACGCTTTGGGTTCCGGAAATATTCGATATATCATAGCATTCAATTCGAAAAGGTGGCTTTGATAAATGCAAAAGCTGTCGTAACTGTAAGAGAATCTCATTCTGTTTTAACGTTTCCCTTTCTCGTTGGAACCGGAGTTTCATCAGGGATTCTTCCGCATTGTGGTTGACCATTTGAATCAGTTTTGCTTTTTCGCCACGTTTAGGACATACCATTGAAATTTTATGCCCCGTTTTCTGTGTCAGCCACGCCTGTATGCCATCCATGTCTTCAATTTCATCGGAAATTAAAACCTCTTTAGGAATCATAGTGGAACTATCGTAATATTGCTTTAAGAATCCGGCAAGAAGTTCCTGGCGGGTGGTAGCATCGTTTTCAAAAACAAAGTATTCTGTTCCGGATATCTTCCCATCCCGCATATAAAAGACCTGGACACAGCTTTCCCGTTCATCCTGAAATATCCCGAAAATATCTCGATTATTTTCCGAGGTGGAAACAATTTTCTGCTTTTCGCTTAATATTTTTAAACTTTCAATTCGATCCCGTAGCCGCTTCGCCCGTTCAAATTCCAAAGCATCGGATGCTTCGTACATTTTTACGGTCAAGTACTTCATAATTTCTGATGATTTTCCTTCCAGTACTGCCGTTATTTGGTCAAAAACTTCCCGGTACTCTTCTTTGGATATTTTCCCGCAGCAAGGACCGGAACACTGATTGATATGGTAATAAAGACAGGGCCTCCCTTTCCCGATATCCTGAGGAAGCTTTTTTGCGCAGCTTCTTGTTTTAAAAATCTGCCGCAAAGTTTCCAAAGTATCCTTTACCATTAAAGCACTCATATACGGTCCAAAGTACCTTGCGCCGTCTTTCACTACCTTTCTGGTCATGGTAATCCGCGGAAATTCTTCCTGCATGGATAATTTAATATAAGGGTATTGTTTATCGTCTTTTAAAAGAATATTGTATTTTGGGCGGTATTTCTTGATTAAATTGCATTCCAGAACCAGGGCTTCTACTTCGGTATCCGTAATCATATAATCAAAATCGTGCACATTAGAAACCATAGCTAGGGTCTTGGGGGAATGGTTTTTGGATTGCATAAAATACTGACTAACACGATTCTTTAACAGCTTGCTTTTACCCACATAAATAATGTCACCGTCTTTGTCCTTCATGAGATAAACACCCGGACAAAGGGGGAGCTTTTTCAGTTTTTGCTTGATGGATGCTGTCTCAAAATTCATATTATCCCCCTATAACGCAAAAGAGCACACTGAGTTTTGCTTGCGTAGCAAAACAGTCTGCTCTCCCATGAACTATTTTAAAACAAATT
>JAGALN010000151.1 GCA_017625185.1 Clostridia bacterium | reverse complement strand
TCCTCAAAGCCACCCACCTCATATGCCGCCAGAATCTCCGGGGGAATCCGAATAACCCGAGTCTTTGCCACGTCAATCAAAAACCAATTGGCAACCGTTCGAGCAACCACCTCGCCCCCCTGCTCCACAATACAGCACCGCTCCGAGGTAGACCCCCGAAAGGCCTTGACCCCGGTAGACACCGTCAAAGGCATCTTGGTACTGATGGGTTTTTCAAGTCTGACATTGATGCCCTGCATCAGCCACGCCCGATTCATGTCCCGCAAAGTATGGATACTGTATCCAGCCCGGGTGGAATCCTGAATGGAAACATCCTGAATGATGTCTAGCAGAGCAGTGGGCTTGATTTCCTCAAAATTCTTATAGTCCCCGTATCGTGTCTGGTATGAATAGCGATTCATCATTCCCGCTCCTTTTAAAGCAGTTTTAAATCAGGTTTGCCGATGTAATTGAGCGCGTATTTCTTAACCATTCTCTCGGCTACCGTAACAGAGGCTTTGTCATAGACATCCATGGCGGCATGGGCATCAAACCCAAAGGTTACCGGTGCATCTTCCTCTCCTGCCACCTTCCAGAATTCTTCTCTGGGGTAGATTCGGTTGTCCCGAATTCCCAAAAGATTCAGCTCCAGAGGGAGATTCATCTTTCGGGAGGCAATGCAGATTTTCCGCATCTCTTCCCGATAGAGCAGGTTATCCCCAATGAAGTTGTACATATCCGGATGTGCCACATAGGTAAAGACTCCGGTTTTCATTGCCGCAACCAGAGAATTGCTATAGGCACGCAAATCCTCAAATTCATAATGCCGGTCCATGGAAAAAACACCGCCCTGATTCTCCGGGAGCACATAATGCTGCCCCAGAATCAAATATTCCGCACCGAAATCAACGGCAACTTGTCGCATATTCTCAAAGTGATCGGGGTAGTACTCCATCTCAAAACCAATGCGGATTTCTATCTCGCCCCGATACTTCTCCCGCAGTCGGGATAATTCCTCAAAATAGTTTTTTGCCTGCCCTACCGGAACACGAAACCCGGCTTCGTATCCATCCGGGAACCGGAAGGGTGCATGATCAGAAAATCCAAGATACCGAATTCCGCAGTCGATGGCTCGTCGGATGTAGTCCTCAGCAGAATCGGTAGCATGTCCACAGTAAACAGTATGGGTATGATAATTGTAGTCCATTCAATCACTCCCTTATCTTCCTATTGCTGTTCATTGTACCACAAATTCCTGAAAGATTCAACACAAAATTCCTTGTTTCCTTCATCCTTATCACTCCATTAAATGACGCCGAACAGAATAAACCCTATGGTGTTGATGGCAAAATTCGCAAACATATGCACAAACCAGGAGGGATAAATGGTTCCGGTTTTTTCATCCAGATAGTTGAAAATCAAGCCTCCGGCAAACAACCCAGCCAAAACAATGACAAAAACCCCGACGGAGAACCAACCTATCATCATTGCTACATGATAAACCGAAAAAATTAAGGCACTGAACAGATACGCAATCCGTCTTGTCGTCACCGTCTTTAAGGTCAAAAAAGCAAATCCCCGAAAGAAAAATTCCTCCAAAAGAGAATTTACAAAAGAAATATACAATGACACAAAAAGAAAATTATTCCGATTGACACCGATATTCTGGGTTAGGGACTTTGTAATACCGGAAAAGTCTAAGACATCTTGCAAAAGCAGATACCCGCCAAGGATCACCGCATAGACCGGGATACAGAGCCAGAGGGCAAGCCGGGTGCTTTTTTTATCAAGGGTAAGGAAAGAACTGATTCGCAGCTCCTTTTGAACCCCTGCATACAGAACCGGGGCCCCCAGAAACAATACCAGCTTGATGCCGGACTTGACAAAATAGTTTGCCTGCAAAATACCGTCTACCACCGCCATAACCAAACAGAAAAGAAGAACAATGCCCATCATTCCCATGGCCTTCTTTTTGTTTTCCATCTCATTTCACCTCTTTTTTCCATTTAATCAGGGAAAACTCCCGAATCCTCCCTTACACAAAGAGAAGTTTTTAAATGCGATAAATTTCGAAAATTGCCGATTGCGACACATATGGTTTAGATGCAAAACCATTTTAAATGAATTGACAACTTCGTTGTCATGAATTGGCTCTGCCATGAATTCTCGCTATGCTCCATGAATTGAATTGCCTCAAAATGCACCAAAGGTGCAATTCATGAGCCGCAAGGCTCAATTCACGAAATCGTAGATTTCAATTCATGCCGTCAGGCAATTCATTGCATTGCTTTGCAATGCAATTGCGAGGCATAAGGTTTAGATGCGACCTTTCAAAGGCTTCTTGCCTAAAGTGGGCTGTCTGCGAAGCAGACTGGGGGATTCTTTTTTCGATAAACTTAATCCCTCTTTTATATCCCTCCACCACCTTCGGTGGTCCCCTTCCCTTTAGGCAAGGGAGACTTTTTCTTTGGCCAAATTTCGACACATTTATATAGCGACGCATAAGGTTTAGATGCAAACCTTTTCGGTGTCAAGTTTATGTGAAGTTAGGAAAAAAATATCTGCACCCTACTTTTTAGTACTACTTAAAGTAATCTTCGTTTATTATATCATAAACAAAACATTTAGACAATAATTATAGACAAATTTCTCCACATTGAACAATATGATTTTTTATAGGATAAAGGCATACCACCTCAAAGCGGTATGCCTATTATTTTATAGCATAATTCTAAATTCTGTTCCCTGACCGAGAGCACTTTTTACAGTAATCTCTCCACCGTGAAGTTCAATTATGCTTTTCACCATTGAGAGACCTAATCCGCTGCTGCCATATTCGTCGTTGCGCACATCGTCAACACGATAGAAGCGAGTCCATATCTTATCAATGTGTTCTTCTGATATTCCTACGCCATTATCCGCAACAATGATTTCTGTTTTATCACCGTTCTTTGATGCTGATACAGATACATGACCTGATTCATTACCATACTTAATTCCGTTACTGATAAGGTTGGTAATTGCTGAAAGCAGCAAGGATTCATCTGCATCCACAATTGTGCCTTCAGGTACATTTGAGAAAAGCAAAATATCTTTCTGTGCTGCCAATTCTTTCATACTGTCAACTGCCACATCAATAATAACGCCAAGGTCAACCTTTTCTTTATTGAACTTCTGTCTGTTTTGGTCAATTCTCGCAAG
>JAGALN010000150.1 GCA_017625185.1 Clostridia bacterium | reverse complement strand
TATGCCTTGACGGTAGCTTTGGTCATGTATCTGTGCTTGCTTGGTTTTGTGTATTGGAAACGAATCCGGAGAAACATCATCCCCATTGCAGTTGCAATGATTCTCCTTTACGGTTGTTCCTATACCGTTATGAATCTGCGGAGTGACTTTCTTTTGGATTACTTTCCTGAATCGTCCATGGATGTCAAAACCCAGGTAGAGAGGTACTTTGTAGAGGTGCCGGAAAAGGAGGAGGGAATGGATTATCGGATCGACTCTCCCAAACAGCTTCGAAATTACACTTATACAATGAGGCAACCTTCTATTTCGGTTTTTGAAAGTGTACGAAGCAGCTATGCTGATTAGTTGTGCAGTTATTTGAATTATCACAACGGCGGTGTCTGCGTATTTCCTCAGGAGCATGATAACGAAACCCGTACTCTCCTTGGCGTAAAGTATTATTATGATACCTACCCGGAGGATGGAATTCCGGTACCAGAAGGATTTTCGTATCTGCGAACTGACAATGGTATCGATGTTTATCAAAATGATTCGTTTCTTGGAATGGGATTTTCCTATGATACCTATCTCCCTCGGTCAGAATTTGATAACATAGTTGAAACCGGAGAAAATTGTGCGGAGGTTATGCTGCATACCCTGGTGGTAGAGGATGAGGACGTTGCATTGGTAAAGGATATTCTAAAGCCCCATCAGGAGGGATATCGCTGTCAGGAAAGAGAATTCTTCGATAAATTCACTATGACTTCAGATGGTTTTTCTGCGAAAATAAAGCTGAATCAGCCGGAAGTTATGTTTGTATCTGTTCCTTATGAGGATCAGGGGTGGATTGCAGAATGCAACGGTGAGGAACTTTCTTTCATTCGGGCAAACATTGGTTTACTTGCCTTTCGGCTTCCTGCTGGAGAGAACGAACTTAACTTCCGTTATCAATCTCCGGTGGATAGAATTGGAAGGTATGTGACTTGTGCCGGTTGGATTGTAATGCTCATCTATGTAATGATACAGGAAAAGAAACGAATGAACTAAAAAAGGTGTAGCCGTTGGCTACACCTTTTCTATTACCAGGGAATCAACTCTTCGCCTTTGACCAGAAAGGCACGTTTGGAAAGGTTGGCAAGGGGTGCATCGGAAAGGGAGTCGGAGTAGAATTCCTCAATTTCTGCTCCGGGAAAGGCGTTATAAAAACGCCGCACCTTTTCCGTTCCGTGGCAGTTGATACCGAGATACATCCCGGTATCCTTGTCCACTCTGGATGCCAGCAAATGCTGAATTTTCAGCTTTCGGCATGCGGGTTTCAGCAGAAAAGCAGGAGATGCGGAAATGATCACATCATCATCATTTTGCCGGAGGAGATACCATTCCTGAATGTTATCAAGGTGTTCCTCCCAGAATTCTTCCACCCAGGCATCAATATCAGGAACATGCAACAAAAACTGATAGAACTTTTCCTTGAAGTAGGTTTTGCTGCATAGCTTTACCAGATATCCGCCAAAAGCAGCAGCACCGGGCAGGAAATCGAGAATCAGCCGTGGTTTTTTGCGGAAGCACCAGAGCATAAAATCAGCAGTACTGTCACCGTCATAGATGGTTTTATCAAAATCATATACGTTCATAGGAAGACTCCTTGTTTAGCGATTCCAAATTTGAATCTGTTTTTCTTTGGGAAGATACATGCCATCACCCTCACGGATTCCGTAGAAGTTCTGGAATACAGCAAAGTTGGAAAGTACACGGTTAACCCGGATTTTGTCAGGGGAATGGGTATCGGTTTGCAGCATGATGCGGGTGTAGTTGTCAGAGGCTTTGGTTCGCCAAATGGCGGCATAACCGAAAAACAACTCTTCCAATCGGGGATTTCCGCTCCCTGCAACATCGAGCAGACAGGACATTCCCGCAAGGTCGGCAAGATTTTCGCTTAAGGTCAGCTTGCCGTTGATGGGATATCCCGGCAAAACCTCAATGGCGGAATAGGCGGTTTCAACATCCTTACAGATTTTCGAAAAGGCAACCTCATCCTCTGGTTGCCACCAGGGATCCAGATTCCCGTTTTCGTCAAAGCGGGAGCCTACATCATCCAGAGCATGACTGATTTCATGGGCAATGACCGAACCGATACCGCCCAGATTCCGTTCTTTACAGGCACCGGGATTGTAAAAGGGTGCCCGGAGAATACCGGCGGGAATGGTGATACTGTTGCTGGACGGCTCATACATGGCGTTCACGGTTTGTGGAACCATATTCCAGGCGGTTTTATCAGGTTGTTGTTCGGAAAGATGCTCTGCATCAATTGCAAAATGCCGTTTGCAGTAAGCGGTACGGTATTCCAGAAGATTTCCGCCTTCCTTGGTAGCCTTGATCTGATAGCCGCTATCGGGATAGGAACTGATATCTTCGGGATAACCTACACGAATTTGCAGATTCTCCAGCTTTTTTAAAGCAGTCGATTTACTCTCCTGGCTCATCCAGGTATTAACCCGTACCCGATTCTGGTAAGCACGAAGAATCTCACGGGTCATGGATTCCACCTTTGTTTTGATATCCTTGGAGGCATATTTTTCGGCATATAGCTTTGCCAGGTCCCAAGGAAGGAGTTCTTCGACAAATTGCACGGCATAGTCGGCGGGAGATGACTGAGTTCTGGTACCGGTTAAGGTGTCTTGGTATTCCTGCCAGATGTTGAATGCGTCGGTGTTTAAATAGAGAGCAGAGCCGTCCATCACACTGGCACGAAGATAGTCTTTAAGCAGTTCCAGGTTTTCCTTTTCAAAAATGCTATTGATTTCTTTTGCCAAAGGCAGGTCGTAAACTGCCAGGGATTTCACCTTGGGCAATCCAAGCTCCTTTGTAAAGAGGGAAAAATCAAGATTTGAAAAGACTTTCTCAATGGATTTTTCATCAAGAATAGAATAGTTTTTTTCGATATTACTCTGCTCTTCCAAAGGCATGGAATGCTTGGCGAGGCGCAGACAAAGCGCTGTTACCCGGTTTGCCCGAGTTTGGGCGTCATCAAAGCCAAAGAGAGAGAAGAGATTGGATAAGTAAGCACGGTAGGCGTCGGAAACATTCTCGGTATCTTTCTGTTGCAATTCTGCACTCGCTCCGGTATAACATTCCGAAAAGGACAGAATGTATCGGGAGGAGTCCAGAATATTGACTTCAACCGAGAGAGGGAGCAGACCGTGAAACCCGTTTCTCTCTAGCATCGCCATAACCTGTAACAGAGAATTCATGTCTTTGATCTCGTCAATTTTGGAGAGGTAAGGTTTGGCAGGTTTCAAACCTAAACTGTCACGATATACGGTATTTCCACCAGCCGAAAAGACATCGGCGATTTTCTGTTCGCTGCTGCCTTTGGGAAAAATTTCCCCGTCCTTGTTGCGTTTTCGGTTGATGGTATAAACAATATCCCCAATTTCCTTCATGATGCTTTGATTGATTTGATAGGTGTCGGACCAGGCGCTATAGCCGGCGGGAATTTCGACAGAGGAAAGCCAATCTCCGTTTGCGTATTCATAGAAGTCTCCAGTAGGCCCCAGAAGCCGCGCCGCCCGGTTTGCAAGCTGTTCGGTTTGTTCCCGGGTTAAGGAGTCGCTAGCACCCAGATAACCATTCCCATAGCCTTTCACAATCCCAGCTTTGGTCAGTCGGGAAATTTCTTCTTCTGCCCAAGGGGGCGTATCAAAGAAGAGAAGCTCGTCGGCTTCCGGCAAGGTGCGTCCGGCAAGAATTCGATTTAAAATAACCAGAGCTTCCACCCGAGTGATTCTTTCCTGGGGACGAAAGGTTCCGTCTTCATATCCGGCAATCATGCCGGATGCAACGGCGGCTGCAATTTCCCGGGTATATGCAGAGGAAATTTTCCTATAGTCGTAGAACTGCCAAAGGTTTCTCGTGTCAGCAAGGTTGGTTTCAATTCCAACTGCCTGAACAAAAGAGGCAACGGCTTCTTCCCGGCTGACACATTCCGGGTTCTCGTTGACATAGGTATCATCGAATACAGCGTAATTAGCAAAAACAAAGGAAGTAGAAGAACAAAGAAACAATCCGGTTGCAAGAAGCAATGCCAGAAACCGTTTCATTGTTTTCACTCCCTTTTGTAATGAGTATCTTTTTAGAAAAATACTCCTAATAATATATAGCTGAATTTTAGTATAGCACAGTTCCAAAGATTATGCAAGAAAGAAAAAATAATATTTTCTGAAATATTATTGTAAACCAGTTGTAACCGATTTTAAATCTTTCTTTCCCCATAAAACCGTTGCCTGTGGAAAACTCGGGTTCCCAGGTCTTTTTTAAAGAAAAACCTGTGGATAATGTGCATAACTCTGTGAATAACTATTGAAATCGAGCTTTTCTAAGGTGGAAAACTTTTCTAGAAGAAGTTGGAATGATAGCTTATTGTTACAATAATGTTACAGATGTGTTTACATAATTCTTTATTTTTCTTCTTGACAAATTGACTTTTTTAGGTATATGCGGCAACGAGAGGGCTTTGTCCTAATTTTCTTTTAATTGAATGTCTATTTTTTGATTTTCAATCACGATGGTGGCATAGCTGTCCCGGGTGCTTCCCGGATTCAGGAACCAGATTCCGTCTCGGTTTTCAAGAAAGCGAGTGTGGGTGTGTCCAAAAATGCAGATGTCTGCCTGAACCTCTTTTGCCTTTTTCGTGAGGGCAGAGAGGGTATATTTCACGCCGTAAAGATGACCGTGAGTTAAAAAGATTGTTTTTCCGCCAAGGGAGAAGAGCCGGTCGCTGGGGATGTTGGGAACAAAATATTCATTATTTCCAACAACACAAGCGATCGGGATGGTTGGCCAGACGCTTTCGATGTCGTCCACATCTTGCTGCACATCGCCTGCATGGATGATCTGGGTAGCGTCGGATTCTTGTTCCATGATTCGCAGAATACTGTTAAAGTTTTTATGGGAGTCGCTCATGACAACGGCTTTCATAGCACCCGTCCTTTCGATAGTTTTTTCTATTCTACCACAAGTAAAATAATTTGTCACGAAAAATCCCGGGGTTGCATAAAGTATATGGAGCAGAAAATTTGGGAGGAGGAGTTTTATGAATCTGGAAGAGATGCTGAAAAACATGAATCCGCAGATGTTATCCGGTGCCATATCGCAGATGGGGAAGTTCCTGACGCCGGAGCAGCTACAGCAGGTCCAGCAGGCGATTGCAAGCACCGAGAAAGGGGCACTGAATCAAAAACTGAATCATCTGGGGCCGGAGGATTTGAAACGGGAGTTGCAGAAGAATCCGGCGCTGGCAAAGGAGCTGGCAAATAATCCGGAGATTATGCAGAAAATCAATCAAATTTTCGGGAAGAAATAAAAAAGAATGACTGACGGGCAAGGGGGTGTGTTCTGTGGCAGAGGAATCCATGGATTTATCAGGGGCGGTGGAGATGCTAAAGTCCATGTTTTCGAGCGAGGATGGTCAGCAGCAGATTCAGAATATCATCGGCATGTTTCAAGGAGGCGAACCGGAGAATATAACGCCGGGGATGGCAACCGGTGGCATTGATCCAGAAAATCTGGAAATGATGATGAAAATTCAGCGTGCCATGGAGATGATGAATCGGCAGAAGGATAATCATCAGGC
>JAGALN010000149.1 GCA_017625185.1 Clostridia bacterium | reverse complement strand
ATGACACCACTTTTAATGGCTTTGCAGAAAATGATAAGTGCGTTGGTTATAAGAATATTGTAGGCAACAAAAACTCCATGACAAACCAGTATCTAAACATTGTTGTAGATGGTGTGGATGTTTATTAATCAACAGAGCTAAAACAACAATTAATATTAAATAGTTGTTTTAATGCCAGCCCCATCCCCTCCCCCCCTTTCGGGATGGGGCGGCAATCAAAGGATACGAGAACCTCTTGCATCTTTTGATTGCCGAAAGGCAGACGACTAAAATAAAAGGAGGTCATATTAATGACAAGAAAAAAGAGTTCTAAACGTGCATTACTTATGAGCATCCTGTCTTTGCTCACCTGTATGACCATGCTCATCGGCAGTACCTTTGCATGGTTTACAGATTCCGTTACCTCTTCAGGTAACATCATTAAGTCTGGTACCTTGAAAGTAGGTATGGAGTGGGCAGATGGTAAAACTGACCCTGCAAATGCCAATACTTCTTGGAAAGATGCATCCACTGGCGCAATTTTCAGCAACGATAAATGGGAACCCGGTTATGTAGATGCAAAACATATCAGAATTAGCAACAAAGGAACATTGGCTCTCAAGTACCAGTTAAATATCCTTGCTAACGGAACTGTTTCTAAATTGGCAGATGTAATTGATGTTTATTTTGCAGATGGTGGAAAGACCCTTACTGGTAGAGACATGACTGGTCTCACCCGCGTGGGTACTTTGACAGAAGTTCTGGCTGGTATGCCCGCTAACATGAGCGGAGATCTTGATGCCGGAAAAAATGATACTGTTACCATTGCCCTCAAAATGCAGGAAACTGCCAACAACGACTATCAGGGTCTTGAAATTGGTTCTGATTTTGCGGTTCAACTCTTTGCTACCCAGTTGACTGCTGAAGAAGATAGCTTTGATGATCATTATGATAAATTTGCTGATTATGACGGAGAAATCAGCGGCGCAGCATCTCTTTCTGTTGCTCTCTCCACAGGTGGTACATACAAAGTACTCCAAGACTTTGCAATCGAAGATACTATGATCGTTCCTGCAGGTGTAGAAGTAAATCTTGATCTTGGCGGAAATGATTTGACTGGTAATCTCGAAGTTGCAAGTGGTGCAACCCTTGTAGTTGCAAACGGCTCTATCAATAATGAAAATTCCTCAGTAAGTGGTATTCAAAATAACGGTGGAGAACTTGTTTTAGATGATGTCAACATTGAATCTGCCCGCCACGGCGTTCGCGTAGAAGGCGGCGATGTTACCATCAATGGTGGCCTCTACGAAGTAAAGGCAGACCCTAATGGCGAGAAGAAAACCCAACATGCATTAAACGTTTCCGATGGCGCAAATGTAATCGTCAATGACGGCACTTTCGTTGGTCCTAAAGGAACCGGCGCAGATAGTGGCTCGGCAGTAAACGTACAAGCTGGATCTACCGTTACCATCTATGGCGGTAACTTCTCCGGAGGTTTGAACAGCACTCTTAGTGCTAGCGGAACCCTGGTTGTTTATGGTGGTACATTTGATCAGAATCCTGCTGTTTATGTTGCACCCGGTTACGTTGTAACAGATAACGGTAACGGCACTTGGACTGTTGGTGCAAGAAAGGTTGCTTCTTCCTCTGACCTGTCCTCTGCTATTTCCAGCGGAGAAACTGTAGAACTGTCCCAGGATATTACCTATAGTGCACCCATCAATAATAACGCAACAATTAATTTGAAGAACAACACCTTTGAAGCAACTAGTACCATTAATCTTGGAAACAATGCAGATTTGGCAATGAGCAACGGAAACTATGTTGTCAATAGCACTTACGGTCATATCGATGTAAGACCCTCTTCTACAGACGGCAGTGCTGTCGTATTTGAAGATGTAAACTTTGCCTTTAAGAAATTAGGTCCGAGCTATGGTCCCAGTACCGATAGACTTGGCTCCGTGTTAGAGTGCTGTCCTATAACTGAAGGTGCGAAAGCTGAAATCATTTTTAGAAACTGTACCTTTGACAATGCACAGATTCTTTTCGAAGGAATGTCCGGCAAAACTGGCGAGTTCAAAGCAACCTTCGAAAACTGTACTTTTAATGCTTTGACCTCCTCTGCTCCTATCTATGTTCAGAACTATATAAAGGGTGAGTTGAATGTCATTGGATGTACCTTCAATTTGACTTGTACTTCCTCTAGCGCATCCGCAATTAGTGTAAGTAGCAGTACCTCCACTGCTGTAATTGTAAACGCAACAAACAACACTATCAACGCTGTAGCTGCAACACCTTACACTTATGATGCTTCTAAGGGCGAAGATCAGACCTACAATGTAAAAGTAAATGGCACTCCCGCCAACATCAAGTTTATCAGCATAAGCGGAACCACCAGTTCTGTAAACGAATCCGGAACTGTAAAAACCGGTATCGCACAATAAAATTTTTAGTAATTAACATCTTTATGTAATCCGCCAGCCCCATCCACTCCCCCCCTTTCAGGATGGGGCGGCAATCAAAGAGTATAAGAAATCTTGTGCCTTTTGATTGCCGATCATTATGAAAGGAGATTGTAGCCTGTGAACGGAACAGTCAAAAAAATATGGAACATTGTGTCCACCCTTGTAGTCGTGCTAATGGTTCTTTGCGCGATATTT
>JAGALN010000148.1 GCA_017625185.1 Clostridia bacterium | reverse complement strand
CTCCCCGAAACACCAGTGACGCAAACAAAGGTTCCCAGGGGGATTTTCACATCAATTTTTTTCAGGTTATTCTGTGCCGCACCGTAGATTTCCAGCTTGTTCCCATTTCCCTTTCGCCGCTTTTTGGGGACAGGAATCAGCTTCTGTCCACTTAAATACAACCCAGTTTCCGACTCCTTACAAGCCATAATATCCTGTGCCGTTCCTTCGGCAACAATCTCTCCGCCATGAATTCCCGCTCCAGGGCCGATATCAATGATATGATCCGCCGCAAGCATGGTGTCTTCATCATGCTCCACCACAAGCAAAGTATTCCCCAAATCCCGAAGCCGTTTTAAGGTTGCGATTAGTCTGTCATTATCCCGTTGATGCAAACCGATGCTGGGTTCATCCAGGATATACACCACGCCCATCAAACTGGATCCAATCTGGGTCGCCAGACGGATTCTCTGCGCTTCGCCGCCAGAGAGGGTTCCGGCGCTTCTGGATAGGGTAAGATACTCTAACCCTACATTGACCAAAAAGGTCAATCGTTCATTGATTTCTTTCAGGATATGCCGGGCAATCATGCGGTCTTTTTCCGAAAGTTTTTCCGAAAGTCCCGCAAAAAACGTCTGTGCTTTCAGGATAGACAGATTGGTTACATCATGAATATTCATCCCATCCACGGTAACCGCAAGCGTTTCCTTTTTCAACCGGGTCCCATCACAATCCGGACATGGCATATTGATCATATAGCTCTCAATTTCCGCCTTAACCCAATCCGAATTGGTTTCCTTATGTCTGCGTTCCAGATTATGAACGACTCCCTCGAACCGTGCAAACTGCATTCCTTTTGCATATTTCCGGTTATAGGTCAGCTTAATCTTTTCCCCCCGGGTTCCATAAAGAATAGCATCCAATACCTCCCCAGGCAGTTTTTCAATTGGCGTATCCAAGGAAAACCCATAGTGCGCCGCCAATCCTTCATAATACATTCGGGAGATGCTCCCTTCCTCGGTGCCAGACCAACCGCTACCCAAAATCGCACCCTGATTGATACTCAAGCTCTTATCCGGAATCACCAAGTCCGGATCAATTTTCACAATCTCTCCGAGCCCGGTACAGCTGGGGCAGGCTCCATAGGGAGTATTAAAAGAAAACATCCTCGGTGTCAATTCCTCAATGCTGATCCCACAATCATCACAAGCATAGTTCTGACTGAAAAACAATTCTTCTCCATCAATCACATCAACGACTGCAATTCCGCCTGCCATTTTTAATGCAGTTTCCATAGAGTCGGCAAGCCGTTTTTCCATGCCCTCTTTCACAACCAGGCGGTCTACCACAATTTCAATAGTATGCTTTTTCTGTTTATCCAGTTTGGGAATCTTTTCGCTGATTTCTACTATCTCTCCATCAACCCGAACCCGAACAAAACCGTCCCGCAAAGCATTCTGGAAGGTTTTGACGTATTCTCCCTTTCTGCCCCGGGCAACGGGAGCCAGAATCTGGATTCTGGTTCGTTCCGGTAAGCCCTTTACCGCATCGACAATCTGATCAATGGATTGTGGCTTAATTTCCTTACCGCATTTTGGGCAGTGGGGTACACCAATTCTGGCAAAAAGCAAACGAATATAGTCATACACTTCGGTAACCGTTCCCACCGTAGAACGGGGGTTTCGGCTTGTGGTTTTCTGGTCGATGGATATCGCCGGCGATAGTCCTTCGATGGACTCCACATCCGGTTTTTCCATCTGTCCCAGAAACTGCCGTGCATAGGCAGACAAGGACTCCACATATCGTCTTTGTCCTTCAGCATAGATGGTTTCAAACGCCAAGGATGACTTGCCAGAACCGCTCAATCCTGTAAGAACAACCAACTGATCCCGGGGAATTTTCACATCAATATTTTTCAGGTTATGCTCCTTGGCACCTTTTACAACAATATATTTGTTTTCCATAGCTTACTCCTTTTTTTGTGCTTCCAACCGCCGAATTTCATCACGCAGCTGTGCCGCAAGCTCAAACTGCAACAGTTCTGCAGCTTTCCTCATCTCTATCGTAAGTTCCGCAATGGTTTCCTCGATATTGCCAACGCCGGGTTTTCCCTTACTCTTCTTGGGTACCGTCACCGCCTGGGTCGCCTCAATCACCTCATAGACTTTCTTTTGGACGCTCTGGGGCGTGATGCCATGCTCCTCATTGAATGCCTGCTGCAGCTGCCGACGACGGTTGGTTTCGGTGATGGCATAGTCCATGGAACGGGTGATGGTATCTGCATACATGATAACCTCCCCCTCCGCATTTCTTGCAGCTCTGCCAATGGTTTGCACCAAGGAGGTTTCGCTTCGCAGAAACCCCTCTTTATCCGCATCTAAGATGGCAACCAACGAAACCTCAGGAATATCCAGACCTTCACGAAGCAGGTTGATACCTACCAGGACATCAAAGACGCCCAACCGCAAATCACGAATAATTTCCATTCGTTCCATCGTGTGTACATCAGAGTGGAGGTACCGAACCTTGACACCCATTTCCTCGAAATACTCCGTCAGGCGTTCCGCCATCTTTTTGGTCAAGGTGGTGACAAGAACTCTCTCATCCCTCTTGGTGCGTGCAATAATCTCTCCGTACAAATCATCTGTTTGACCGGTAATAGGTCGAACCTCAACCTTAGGATCCAAAAGCCCGGTAGGACGAATGACCTGTTCTACAACCCGACAGGATTCCTCTTTTTCATACTCTGCCGGAGTGGCACTTACAAAGACAGCCTGATTGAGTCTTTCATAG
>JAGALN010000147.1 GCA_017625185.1 Clostridia bacterium | reverse complement strand
TCAACGAATTTTAGATGTGCCGGCGTCCCTCAAAGAGGGAACAGCGGTGCTTGCAGAACTCTAGTACATAGGAAAGGTGTGAGGACAGTGGAAAAAACACCGCTTTCCATGCGAAAACATATTGCGATTTTAGGAAAAACCAATGCGGGGAAGTCTACTTTGTTTAATCTTCTTTTAGGGCAGGATGCTGCCATTGTTTCCGAACTTCCCGGCACCACCACCGACCCTGTTATCAAGGCGATGGAGTTGATTCCCTATGGGCCGGTGGCATTGATTGATACTGCCGGATTCGGAGATGAAACCGAGTTAGGAAAACAGCGGATGGAGAAGACCCAAAAGGTTACATCCCGTGCAGATTTGATTCTGTATCTGGTCAGTGCAGCTGATCCAGTTGTGCCGGAGCTTCCCAAAGACCGGGATAGAATATTGGTTTTTACCAAATGCGAACTTCTGAACGAAAAGGAACTTATTGAGATAGAAAAGCGTTACCCCAATGCCGTCTTTTTGAAGAACTATGGTAAGAACGGATTGGATGAGCTCAAACAGAAGATGATTGGGATTTTGGAAAGCCAGGGGAAAGAGGAGGACACCCTTGTTGGTGACTTATTGCCGGCAGGCAGCACTGTGGTTATGGTTGTTCCCATTGACAGTGCTGCTCCAAAAGGACGGTTAATTCTTCCTCAGGTTCAGCTTCTGCGGGATTGTCTTGACCATGAAATCAAGGCGTATGTAACTAAGGAAACTACTCTGGTATCCGCACTTGAGAATTTGAAAAGGGTAGATTTAGTGGTGACTGATTCCCAGATTTTCTCTTATGTAGATGCCATTGTCCCCAAGGAGATTCCGCTGACTTCCTTTTCCATATTGCTGGCACGGCAGAAAGGGAACTTTGACCAGTATCTCAAAGGTGCAGAACGGATTGCACAGTTACAAACCGGAGACAAGATTTTAGTTTTAGAGGGGTGTACCCACAACAGTACCCACGAGGATATTGGTAGGGTAAAGATTCCTAAAATGATAGAAAAAAAGACCGGAGCAAAGTGTGAGTATACCTTTGTCAGTGGGTATCAGTTCCCGGAGGATTTGACACCCTACCGTATGGCACTTTCCTGTGGTATGTGCATGATTAATAAGCAAGAGATTGCCAGCCGCCTGAGTGCATTAGAGAACGTCGGCATACCCGTGGTCAACTACGGCGTTGCCATCGCCGCCCTAAATGGTATTTTAGCTCGTGCAAAAGAAGTGTTTGAAAACTAAAAAAGCCGCCAAATGGCGGCTTTTTCGGTTTCATTACCCTTCGTTCGGCAATTTTGGGTCAATATATAGAGTATAATAATGGTCGTAAATGACCATGCCCGGCTTGGCGCCGTTCGGTTTTTTGACATTCTTGACGGTGGTGTAGTCTACCGGAACCTTGGAGGAGTTCTGGGCTTTGCTATAGTATGCTGCAAGAGCTGCCGCTTCAAGAACGGTGTTGTCGGGAATTTCCTGCTCTCCTTTGGTACGGACAATCACATGGGAGCCGGGAATCTCCTTGGTGTGGAACCACCAGTCGGTGGAGTATGCCATCCGGATGGTTAGTTCGTCGTTCTGCTTGTTATTTCGACCAACTAAAATTTCAAGTCCATCAGAGGAAAGATACCGCATGGGTTCAGACTTCTTTTGGGATTTTGCTTGCTTGGTAGTTGTTTTGGGGATATATCCCTCATCCATAAGCTCTCCTTTGATTTCGGCAAGATCGGCAGGGGTTTCTGCTTTTTCTAACGATTCAAGAACCGATTCTAGATAGGATTTTTCTTCCTCGGCTTTGGCAATTTCCTCGGTAGCATGGAGCTCGGTCATTTTCGCCTTGGTATAGAGTTTGTAATACCGTTGTGCATTCTGGGAGGGAGTTAAATCCTCCTGCAAAGGAATTTGAATCAGTTCCAGATTTTCAGAAAAATAGTTCTCCGCCTCAAGAGTTCTCATGCCTCCAGAAAGGCGGTAGAGGTTGGCTGTAATCAAATCGCCATAGATTTTATAGGTTTCTCTGTCTTGAGATTTTTTCAGGTTTTCCCGATGCAAAACCAGCTTTTTTTCACACCGTTCTATGTTGTTCTGGACCAGCTTATATAGATGGCCCATCCGTTGGTTCATGGAATCTTTTTGTGCACGTTTTTCATAATAAGCGTCAATAACGGCGCTGATGGACTCGGATCCTTCCAAGGCGGCACCACCCTCGTATTGGGTTAGACGCATACAGGAGAAAGCGGTTGGTTTTTTCTCGGTTTGAGAAATGACTAGGGTTGGCTTGTATTGGTTTGCACAGATTTCTTTTAAGAAACTGTCCGTTTCGGTCAAAAAGGAGGCGGTATTGACCTCGCCTCGGGTAACCTTGGTGTTTTGGCAGAAGCGGTAGACTATTTCCCGCGCCAGAAGGGGGCTCAAACCAGTAAAGGCGGAGAGAAGAAACTTATCCAATAAGGTATCCTCCGGAGCGTTATCCAGCTTGGTCATCAAGTCCAAAAGTGAATAGTTGTCCGGCGATAGTTTCTCCTGTGTCGGTGGTGCTTCATAGAAAAGACCGGGTAGAATTTGCCGGACGGCGCTGACAGTAAAGTCTACATGCTTGGCGCTGTCCATAATACGGTTGTTTTCATCCAGCAAAATAATATTACTGTGCCGACCCATAATCTCAACAACGATGAAACGGTGGCACAAATCTCCCATTTCGTTTCTGCCCTCGGTTTCAATCCGAAGAATCCTGTCAAACCCCTCTTGGGTAATCTTTAGAATTTTATTTCCTTGAAAATGTTTCCGCATCAGCATACAGAGCATGGGCGGGGTCATAGGATTTTCCCGGGAAATTTTTGTTAAATGCACCCTTGGATGGGAGGCGTTGGCAGAAAGAAGAAGACGGTGGGTCCCGGTCTGGGTGCGAATTTGAAGAATAATTTCATCTCGCTCCGGCTGATGGATTTTGTCAATTTTTCCGCCGACAATGATATGGTTTAATTCGTGGGCAACCCCATGGGTTACCATGCCGTCGTAGGACATCAGAGCACCTCCTTACAAGAATAGAGAGGGAGCGGATGTTGTCCGCTCCCGTAGGGTTTGAATTTAAGCATTTTTGAGGGCTTCAACCTTATCGAGGCGTTCCCATGGTAAATCTAAGTCGTTTCGACCAAAGTGACCATAAGCTGCAGTTTGTTTATAAATCGGCTTGCGTAAATCTAAAGTTCGAATGATGCCACCGGGGCTCAAATCAAAGACCTTGGAAACCCGCAATGCAATTTCGCTATCAGAAATAACGCCGGTGCCCCTGGTATCAATCCGCAATGATACCGGCTGTGCAACACCAATGGCATAAGCCAGCTGCACCTCACAGGCTTTGGCAAGCCCTGCTGCAACAACATTTTTGGCAACATACCGTGCTGCGTAAGCGGCACTTCTGTCAACTTTAGTGGGATCTTTCCCGGAGAATGCACCGCCGCCATGGCTGGCATAGCCGCCATAGGTATCTACAATAATCTTTCGGCCAGTGTGTCCGGAATCCCCCTGAGGACCACCGATGACAAATCGACCTGTGGGATTGATAAAGTACTTGGTATCCGCATCTAAAAGAGCTGGGTCAATCACAGGGAGAATAACCTCTCTCTTGATATCTTCACGCAAATTCTCAATCGCAATGGCGTCATCATGCTGGGTGGAAACCACCACAGTATCAATTCTCTTAACACTACCGTCCTCGTTGTATTCTACTGTAACCTGGGATTTTCCGTCGGGACGAAGGTAGGAGAGGGTCCCGTTTTTACGAACCTCGGTCAGCTTTTTGCACAGCTTGTGGGACAGAGCGATAGGCAGGGGCATATATTCTTCGGTTTCGTCGCAGGCAAATCCAAACATCATGCCCTGGTCACCGGCGCCCAGACCGGTACCGTCGTCATCAACGCCCATGGCGATATCGGGGGACTGCTCATCAATGGCAGACATGACGGCACAGGTGTCGCAATCGAACCCGTATTTTGCACGGTCATAGCCGATACTCCGCACGGTTTCCCGTACCAAATGGGGAATATCCACATAGGTTGTGGTGCTGATTTCTCCCACAACAAGATCCAAGCCGGTGGTTACCGTAACCTCGCAGGCAACCCGGGCGTTGGGGTCTTCTTTGATAATTGCATCTAAAATGGCATCGGAAATCAAATCAGAAATTTTATCCGGATGTCCTTCAGTTACCGATTCAGAGGTAAAAAGTCTTTTGTACATGGTCAAAAATCTCCTTTTCTACATCATCAAGGCTTCGGTTGGCATCAATGACAGCGATGTTTTGTTTTGCCTTGAGCTTGTCTAATATACGTAAAAAATTATTGCGGATTTCCCGCATCAGGGCCACATCCTTTTCGTAAAGTTCCGGTTTTTCCCTGACTTTGTCAATCCGTTCTTTGCAAGTATCGGGATTTACATCCAGAAAGATACATAAATCCGGAGTTAACATTTCCCGACAGTTCAAATTGGTATCCATAACCCAATCAATATCACTGGCAGTGCCCTGATAGGCAAAGGAAGAATAGTAATACCTATCACAAATAACAGTATAGCCTTTTTCTAAATACTGGCGGATACCAAACTCCGGATGGGTGATATGTTCCAGGCGGTCTGCCAAAAAAAGCGCGGCCTGTAGATACATGTTCTTGCTTTGACTCTCCGATAAAATCCGGCGCAAATATGCTCCGGTTTCGAAATCGGTAGGTTCTGCGGTTAGGATAACAGCTTCGCCCTTTTGGGTTAAGCTATCTGCCAAACGCTTCAACTGGGTGCTCTTGCCGCAGCCGTCTAATCCCTCTAATACAATAAACTTTCCTTGTCTCATGGTTTTTCCTTATCTTCCTGGAGCAACAGGATACAATCATTCTCAACTACTTATTATAACGAATCACAGAAGAAAAAGCAATACAGAATTTAGGAAAATAAGAATTTTAGTAATGCTTTTTTTTCGTTGGGAAGATTTCCCTCTGTCACCTGATAGAAAACAGCGGAAAGTGCTTGACCGATTTCTGTTCCGGAAAGACCTTTTTTCATTAAATCATGTCCTTTGATGGCGAGTTCCGGAATAGAGCAACAGAGCTTTTTTTCTTGTATTTCCGCAAAAAAATGTTTGGCAATGTCCATGCTTTCCTGAAACTGAATGGAACGCCATTCTAAAAGCTCAGTGAAAATTACCTTTCCGTGATTACCGATAAAACGGCGGGTTTCGGCAAGAGTTGCCGGAAACGGGGAATTCTGATATTGGATCAGCGTCATAAAATGCTGATAGGTTTTTCTGTCCGGTTTGAGAAGTTTTATGGATGAGTCGCATCGTTTTTGATAATCGCCTACCGAATGAAACCAGTAGAAAATAGCTGCAAGTCGTAAGGGAAATGAGCAGGGAAGAACGGATAGACGTTGCATAAATTCTT
>JAGALN010000146.1 GCA_017625185.1 Clostridia bacterium | reverse complement strand
CTTTTTCCTTGGTAAACCCCATTCGGTTGGAAAGACGGGTGGCGTGGGTGTCTACCACCACGCCGGGAATCCCGAAAAAGTCCCCCAGTACCAGATTGGCGGTCTTTCTCCCCACGCCAGGAAGCCGGAGTAACGCCTCCATGGTGTTTGGAACCTCCCCGCCAAATTCCTGAATCAGCATTTGACAACAGCCGATGATATTTCTTGCCTTGTTCCGGAAAAAGCCGGTGGAGCGGATATCTTCTTGCAGTTCCAACTCATCGGCATTGGCAAAGGCGTAAACGTCGGGGTATTTGGCAAAGAGAGCAGGAGTAACCAGATTCACTCTGGCATCGGTACACTGTGCCGCAAGCTGGGTTGCAATCAGTAATTGCAGGGCGTTTTGATAGTCCAATGTACAGTCGGCATTGGCATAAACCTGCCGGAAAATGGTTAATATATGGAAAAGCCGCTCTTTTTTCAATGACAGACTTTCTCTCATGAAAAATTCCCCCTTGCAAATTGTCGATATTCATATTATAATATAAAATGCGGGAAGATTCAAGCATCAGATTTTGATGAGCTTCCTCGAACCGAATGCTTACAAAAGATTATAGGATATAGGAGGACGATTATGTTTGAACTGGAGCATGTAAGAAAAACCGACCCCGAGGTTGCCAAAGCCATTGATTTGGAAATTGGTCGTCAGCGGAGTAAGATTGAGCTGATTGCATCCGAGAACTTTGTCAGCCCTGCTGTCATGGAGGCCATGGGGACTCCTTTGACCAACAAATACGCTGAGGGTTATCCCGGTAAGCGGTATTACGGTGGTTGTGAATATGTGGATATTGTAGAGGATTTGGCAAGAGAGAGAGCCAAGGAGCTCTTCGGCGCTGAATTTGCCAATGTGCAGCCCCATTCCGGTGCATCGGCAAACCTGGCAGTTTTCTTTGCTACCATGGAGCCGGGAGATACCTTTTTGGGGATGAACCTTGCCCACGGCGGACACCTGAGCCACGGTTCTCCCGTGAATATTTCCGGTAAATATTTCAATGTAGTTCCCTACGGCGTGGACGATGTGACCCATCGAATTAACTATGACGAGGTGCGGAGCCTTGCTTTAGAGCATAAGCCGAAGCTGATTCTTGCCGGTGCCAGTGCCTATGCCCGGGAAATTGACTTTGCTAAGTTCCGGGAAATCGCTGACGAGGTTGGGGCATACCTGATGGTAGATATGGCGCATATCGCCGGTTTGGTTGCGGCAGGACTCCATCCCAATCCGGTTCCCTATGCAGACTTTGTGACAACCACCACCCATAAGACCCTCCGTGGTCCCAGAGGCGGTATGATTCTCTGTAAGGAAGAGCACGCCGCTGCGATCAATAAGGCGGTATTCCCTGGTAACCAGGGCGGTCCCCTGATGCACGTTATTGCGGGGAAGGCGGTTTGTTTGAAAGAGGCCCTCTCTCCTGAATTCAAGGAATACCAGATACAGGTTAAGAAGAATGCGGCAGCTTTGGCAAATGCCTTGATGAACAAGGGTATCGACATTGTATCCGGCGGTACCGATAACCACCTGATGCTGGTCAGCCTTTTAAAGCAGGATAAGACGGGAAAAGAAGTAGAGCACAACCTGGACGAGGTTGGCATTACCTGTAACAAGAACACCATCCCCAATGACCCCAAGAGCCCCTTTGTGACCAGCGGTATCCGTCTGGGCACTCCGGCGGTAACCAGCCGCGGCTTCAAGGAAGAGGATATGGAAGAGGTTGCTGAACTGATTTCCATGGTGATCAATGACTTCGAGGGCAACAAAGAAGAAGTTGCAAAACGGGTGCAGGCGCTTTGCCAGAAGCACCCTCTGTATGAATAAGCCACTTGCGGACAGAATCAGACCCACAACCTTGGATGAGGTTGTGG
>JAGALN010000145.1 GCA_017625185.1 Clostridia bacterium | reverse complement strand
GGTCCATCCTGATCCGGATGAGTACCTGGATGTCATAAAAATGCCGTTTTCCGAGGCAGTGGAACGCATGATGCAGAACGAAATTGCCGATGCTAAAACAGTAGCCGGTATCTTAAAAGCGGCGAAAAAACTGGAAGAGAAAAAAATCATGGAATCTTAAACCTAACCAATAAGGAGGACGCCATGGAGAATAAACGAGTTGAAGTCAAAATTAATAACGTGGAGTACATGCTGGTTACCAACGAGCCGGAGGAGTATGTCCAGAGGGTTGCGCTGCTTGTCAACAAGCGGATGGCACAGATTCAGCAGGAGAATAAGCAACTCAGTACCGCTATGACCGCAGTGCTGGCAGCCATCAACATTGCGGATGACTACCTGAAGAATGAAGAGGTCCTGGACAACCTCCGCAGCGAGTTGAAATCCTATGCTGAAGAAAGCGGCAATCAGGGTGAAGAACTGGAAAGCAAGCGTCTGGAGGTTGAGCGGCTGAAAGAGGATGTTCATAAGCTCCAGATTGAACTTGCAAAAAAGGAAACGGAACTGTCCTCAATGCGGCGAAATAACGCCTCGGGCGGTTCCAGATACGGAGGGTAACACCATGGAATTGCTGGCACCTGCCGGAAACATGGAATGTTTGAAAACTGCGGTGGCGTTTGGTGCCGATGCAGTCTATTTTGC
Source organism: Clostridia bacterium (assembly GCA_017625185.1). Classification (GTDB taxonomy): domain Bacteria; phylum Bacillota; class Clostridia; order Monoglobales; family Monoglobaceae; genus Ructibacterium. The sequence goes on along the minus strand of JAGALN010000145.1, from coordinate 2,815 downwards.
GGGGAAACAGTTTGGTGCCCGCAGCTTTGCAGACAACTTTTCCGATGAAGAGGTCTACGAGGCGGCAGAGTATTGCCGTTTGCGAGGGGTCAAAACCTATCTGACCGTCAATACCATGACAACCGACCGGGAACTTCTGGAGTTGGAGCGGTTTCTTGGGGTGTTGGCAGATGCCGGGGTAGACGGTGTCATTGTTCAGGATTTGGGTGTTCTTCGGCGAATCAAACAGGTTTGTCCCCAAATGCCGGTTCATGGAAGTACCCAGATGACGGTGCATAACCTTGCCGGGGTCCGTGAACTGGAACGGCTGGGCGTCAGCCGAGTGGTTCTCTCTCGGGAACTTTCGAAAATAGATATGCAGGCGATTCTCCGGAATTGTGAAGCGGAGATTGAGGTCTTTGTTCACGGCGCCATGTGCATGAGCTATTCAGGACAATGCTTGATGAGCAGTGTTTTGGGCGGCAGAAGCGGCAATCGTGGCAAGTGTGCTCAGCCCTGCCGATTGGCATATCATAGCGGTGACGGAAGGGAAAAGAATTATTTAAGCCTTTTGGACATGTCCTTGGCAAACCACTTAGGAGAGCTGAAGCAGATGGGTGTGGCGTCCTTGAAAATTGAAGGCAGAATGAAAGGACCCGACTATATCAGGGCGGTGGTGGGGACCTACCGCAGGTGCATTGACGAAATGCGAAAGCCTACCGGATTGGAAGAAACGCAGATGAATCGGGTCTTTTTCCGAGGTGGCTTGACGGACGGGTATTTTATCGGGGAAACCGGCCCCGCTATGTTCGCTTTTGATAAGCCGGACAACCCCTATGCCAAGCAGAACGGGGAACAACCCGATCCTCCCGGGGAGCGGGAAGGGATTTTAACAGAATGTCACCTGGTTCTGACAGAGGGTGAGATTCCGGTTATTACCACCACTGCCATGGGAAAAACGGTAACCTGCCAGGGCGATACCGCTTTGGAACGGGCGCAGAAGTCCGCGCCTGATAAAGAGGCAATTCGACGTCAACTTGCCAAAACCGGCGGAACGGGATTTGTTATGACAGATATTTCGCTGGAAATAACGGGAATGCCTTTTGTTCCGATAAAGACGGTAAATGCACTAAGACGGGAGGGCATTAACGCTTTAACAAAGGAAATCAGCAAAGCGGCAAAAAAGGAGTTTTCTCCTCAACCGCTTTTGATAAATCTCCATAAAGAAGGAAAGAAAATGCAGTTTACCGCATCGGTCTATACCAAAGAACAGTTTGATGCGGTACGGGACTTTCCCTTTGTAAAGATTGACCTTCCCTTGCATCTGGTGACGGTGGAACCGGACTACTATCTGGCGGATCGAGAGCGGATTTTGCTGACTCCATCGGTGATTTTGCCGGATGGTGAATATCCGAAAACAATGGAAGCTGTCAAGGGCTTACAAAAGATGGGGTTTACCGGACTTCGTGCCGAAAATATTGGCAGCTTCTCTCTGGGGGAGGGGATGCAGATTTGGGGCGGGCATCGGCTGAATCTTGCCAATCATCTTGCCTTGCAGGAGATTCGGGGATTGGGTGCGGAGACCGCCTGCCTTTCGGCGGAATTGAATCTTGCTCAAATTCGGGATTTGCAGGGGGAACTTCCCACCGAGGTCCTAGGGTATGGACATCTCCCTTTGATGGTTACCGAAAACTGTGTGCGAAAAAATATGGAACAATGTCCATGCGACGGAGTCGGTGTGCTGGTTGACCGAAAAGGGAAGAAGTTCCCGGTCATCAAGGACGGCAATGCCTGTCGTAGTGTGGTTTTAAATACCGTTCCTCTTTTTATGGGTGATAAGTTGGATGAACTGCGAAATGGACGGATTGATTATTGTCGTCTGCTCTTTACGGTAGAATCTGCGGAAGAAACTGAAGCGGTTTGTCGGACATATTTTGCCGGTGAGGAATACCCGGGAGAGTTTACCCGATTGCACTATTACAAAGGAGTGAAGTAGGATGCAGGTTAAGATACAGTATATTTATGAGGGTGTTCAAAGACCCGAGTATGCAACATCCGGAAGTGCCGGAATGGATTTGTCCGCCGCCATGGACGAGGCAGTGACCGTGCCGGCTGGTGGGAGAGCGTTGGTTCCAACTGGAATTGCTATGCAGATTCCTGCAGGCTATGGTGGATTTGTTTTCCCAAGGTCTGGACTTTCCTACAAAAAGGGCATTTCTATGTGTAACTGTGTAGGAGTGATTGACAGTGACTATACCGGAGAAATCAAGGTGGCGGTTCATAATATTTCTCAAGAGGACTACACCATCAATCCCGGTGACCGGATAGCGCAGCTGGTGTTTCTTCCGGTGCCTCAGGCAGAATTGATTGAATGTGAATCCCTGGACGAAACAGAACGTGGCAGCGGTGGATTTGGTTCAACTGGCAGATAGGATGTGACAAAATGAAGACCGTTATCTTAGCTTCTCAATCCCCCAGACGTCAGGAACTTCTGGGACGGATTCTGGATGATTTTATTGTTCGGTGCGATACTTCCGAGGAGGTTAAAATCCCCGGAGAGGCACCGGAGATTATGGTGCAGCGTCTGGCGTTGACTAAGGCAAAAAATGTAGCGAAAATGAGTTGTGAGGATGCCCTTGTGATTGGTGCAGACACCGTGGTTGTCCTGGAGGGAAGAGTGCTGGGAAAACCAAAGGACGAAGAGGACGCCCGTACTATGCTGACTTCCCTCTCTGGCAGAGAGCATACCGTGTATACCGGTGTGGCAGTTTTGGATACAGCAACCGGTGCTGAAGAAACGATGATAGAGGGGACAAAGGTGCGATTTAAGGTACTG
>JAGALN010000144.1 GCA_017625185.1 Clostridia bacterium | reverse complement strand
TCTGGTGGTTTTAGACGAACTATTAAACAACGGTCTTTTAGACCATGCCGCCCAGATGGGTGAATATTTAAAAACCTCTCTCTCCGGCATTGTCAGTGATAAAATTGCCACCGTCCGTGGCAAGGGCTTAATGCTTGGCATTGTCTTTACTGACGACATTGCCAAGGAGGTTGGGAATCGTTTGCGTGAGGCAGGGTTCCTGGTTGGCGTCATCGGAACGAAAGTCCTCCGGATTGTTCCGCCTCTGGTTCTGGAAAAGCAGGACATTGACGCTTTTGCAGAAGCCTTGGTGGGTGTTTTGAACGCTTTATAAAATGGAAAGGATGTATTGTGATGAAGCATTTTATCAGTATTCATGATATTTCGGTGGATGAATTCCACCAGCTTTTGGATTTGGGACTCAAACTGAAAAAGGAACAAAAAGCAGGGATTGCCCATCCTATCTTACAAGGCAAAACCCTGGGTATGATTTTTACCAAGTCCTCCACCCGGACCCGAATCTCCTTTGAGGTGGGGATGTATCAGCTGGGAGGGCATCCTCTCTACCTAAACGCCAACGATATGCAGTTGGGCAGGGGGGAGAGCATCTATGACACAGCTAACGTCATGAGCCGTTTCGTGGACGGTATCATGATCCGCACCTTTGACCATCAGGATGTTCTGGATTTGGCAAAGTACGGCTCAGTTCCCGTCATCAACGCCCTGACCGACCATCTCCATCCCTGTCAGGCAATGGCAGATTTGATGACGGTCTATGAACACAAGGGCAGATTGGAAGGCTTGAAGCTTGCCTACATCGGGGACGGCAACAACGTGGCACACTCCCTCCTCTACGCCTGCGCCAAGGCGGGAATGGATATGTCCGTAGCAATCCCGGTTGGCTACGAATGTGAAGATATCGTGGTGGAGAACGCCAAGGCAGATGCCAAGGCAACCGGCGCCACCATTCTGACCACCCATGACCCGGTTGAGGCAATTGCAGGCGCCGATGTGGTCTGCACCGACACCTGGACAAGTATGGGTCAGGAAGCAGAGAAGGCTGAACGTGTGAAGATTTTCAAGGATTATCAGATAAACAGCGAGCTCTTTGCAAAATCCAAGGAGGACAGCGTCTTTATCCACTGTCTGCCCGCATACCGGGGCTACGAGGTTACCGAAGATGTCATCGACGGTCCCCGCTCCATCATCTTTGACGAAGCAGAAAACCGTCTTCATGCCCAGAAAGCCATTTTGGCAACCCTGATGGCGAAGTAAGAGAAAGGTTGGATTATGATGGAAAATTTATACGCATTCGAAGTCAAGCACGCCACCGAAGAAGACATCCCTGCCATTCATAAGATTACCAAGGATGCTTTTTTGAAGTACTGCGAAAACGCAGGCTTGAGCTATAATATCGAGGCACTGAACGAAACCTACGACGATATCCGAGAGGACATCAAGACCAAGAATGTCTTTGTCGTTCGGATTGATGACGAGCCATTGGGGGCTGTCCGGGTGGAGCTCCTGCCTAACAATGAGGCATACCTTAGCCGGTTCGCTGTGGCTGACCATCACCGGAACAACGGTATCGGCAAGATTCTGATGAATGTGGTGGACAAGGTCATGAAGCAACACGACGTCAAGGTGTTGCGGCTCCACACCGCCTCCAAGGTTGCGGCACTGATTCGATTCTATTACGGCAGAGGCTTTTACATTGCCAATGTGGATAATAGCCGGGGCTATCCCCGTGCCGAGCTGATTAAGGAATACAAATAAGGAAAGGAAGATTGCCATGAAAATCAAAGCATTATTTTTAGCTTCTCCGGCAGACCAGACCAAGGTTTCAGTCAATGGCTGGGTTCGTACCATTCGGATTTCCAAGAACTTTGGGTTTATTGAGCTAAACGACGGCTCTTATTTCAAAAACCTGCAGGTTGTCATCGAAGCGGACAAGCTCGCCAACTTCCAGGAGCTTTCCAAGTTAAACGTAGGGGCGGCTCTGTCTGTGACCGGAACCTTGGTTCTGACCCCGGATGCCAAGCAGCCCTTTGAGGTAAAGGCAGAGGCGGTTACCATCGAGGGTGCCAGCACTCCGGAATACCCCTTACAGAAAAAGCGGCATTCCTTTGAGTACCTCCGGACCATTCCCCATCTCCGTCCCAGAACCAACACCTTCTCGGCGGTTTACCGGATTCGGTCCTTAGTGGCGTTTGCCATCCACAAGTTCTTCAACGAGCGTGGATTTGTCTATGTCCACACTCCCCTGATTACCGGCAGCGACTGTGAAGGTGCCGGCGAAATGTTCCAGGTAACCACCCTGGATTTGGAGAACCTGCCCAAGACCGAGGATGCCAAGGTGGACTATACCCAGGACTTCTTCAACAAGCACACCTCCCTGACCGTCAGCGGTCAGTTAGAGGCAGAGGATTTCGCCATGGCTTTCGGGGATGTCTACACCTTTGGTCCCACCTTCCGTGCCGAGAACTCCAACACCACCCGTCATGCGGCAGAGTTCTGGATGATCGAGCCGGAAATCGCCTTTGCAGACTTAAATGACGATATGCAGCTTGCCGAAGATATGCTCAAGTTTATCATCCGCTATGTGTTAGAGCAGGCACCGGAAGAAATGCAGTTCTTCAATAACTTTGTGGACAAGGGGCTCTTGGAGCGGCTTGATAATGTGGTCAGCAACGAGTTCGGCAGAGTGACCTACACCGAAGCTATTGAAATTTTAGAAAAGAGCGGCAAGGACTTTGAATACCCGGTGAAATGGGGGATGGACCTCCAGACCGAGCACGAGCGGTACCTGACTGAAGAAGTCTTCAAAAAGCCGATTTTTGTCACTGACTATCCCAAAGATATCAAAGCGTTCTATATGCGTCTTAACGAGGACGGTAAGACTGTTGCCGCTATGGACTGCTTAGTTCCCGGCATTGGTGAAATCATTGGCGGAAGCCAGAGAGAGGAACGGCTGGATGTCCTGACCGCCCGGATGGAAGAGATGGGTCTTGACGAGGCAGACTATGGACACTATCTGGATTTGCGTCGGTTCGGCGGCTGCAAGCATGCCGGCTACGGTCTTGGCTTTGAACGTGCCATTATGTATTTAACCGGTATGAGCAACATTCGTGACGTTCTCCCCTACCCCAGAACCGTCAATAACCTCTACTAAAGATTGGAGCGAAAGCTATGTTTGGATGGATTATTCTTGTCATTCTCCTTTGCTACCTGATCAAGAAGCGGGGAGATTTGGTTGCCATATTTGCCCGCATCCACTACAGCAAGCGGGAATACCCCAAGGCGATGAAGCTTTTTTTACTTGCTAACAAGATTGGACCCTTGAACAAGAAAAACCAGTTGCTTTTAGGTTATGTCTGCCTCCGTTGCGGAGCTTTAGAAGATGCCAGACGGTATCTCCAGCTTTGCAGCAGCATGACGGTGCGGGGCAGTGCCGACCGGAACCATATCCGGAATCTTCTGGCTCTGGTCAGCTGGAAAGAGGGAAATCTGGACGAGGCTATCGAAATGCTGGAGGATATTTTGGAATCCGGTTTCCAGACCTCGGTGGTCTATGAAAACTTAGGCATCTTCTACAATC
>JAGALN010000143.1 GCA_017625185.1 Clostridia bacterium | reverse complement strand
GTCCGATACATGTAGAAAGTATCGCGCTCTTGGAGAGGAATACAAAGTAAGGTTTAGGAGAATGGTATGATGGAAAGGACAACCCATCGGTTTTTACCGATTTCAAAAGCGGATATGGAACGCCGGGGAATTGAAACTCTGGATTTTGTCTATGTTATTGGGGATGCTTACATTGATCATCCAAGCTTTGGTCCTGCCATTATTTCCCGAGTTCTGGAGTCCAAAGGGTATACGGTAGGAATCATTGCCCAGCCGGATTGGCATTCCTGCCGGGAATTTCAAAAGCTTGGGAAACCCAGACTAGGTTTTCTGGTATCTGCCGGAAATATTGATTCCATGGTCAATCATTATACTGCGGCGAAGAAACGGCGGAATAATGATTTTTATTCCCCCGGTGGTCGTGCCGGATGCCGTCCCGACCGGGCAACCATTGTTTACTGTAATCGGATTCGTGAAGCGTACGGACGGGATGTTCCCATTATCATTGGTGGAATTGAGGCAAGCCTTCGCCGATTTGCTCATTATGATTACTGGAACGATAAGGTAAGGCGGAGTATTTTGATTGACAGCGGTGCTGACCTTTTGATTTTCGGTATGGGAGAACGACAAAGTGTTGCCGTTGCGGAACTGCTCGATTCCGGTGTTCCGGTAAAAGAAATCAAGGGTGTTCCCGGAACAGTATATCTGGAATCGGATATGAGAAAATTGCCGGAAGACTGTGTTACAGTGGCAGATTATGATGCCGTATTTGCCGAGAAAAAGGCTTATGCAGAAGCGACCATAAAACAGTATCGGGAGCAGGATGCTTTTCGGGGTAAACCGGTAGCCCAGCTGGACCGGGATTTTTATGTGGTGCAGAACCCGCCGGCAGAACCACTTGCCACCGAGGAACTGGATGAAGTATATGCACTACCGTATGCAAGAACCTACCATCCCATTTATGAGAGAGATGGTGGCGTTCCGGCTATTGGTGAGGTACAGTTTTCCCTGACATCTTGTCGGGGGTGCTACGGTGCCTGCAACTTCTGTGCTCTGACTTTCCATCAGGGAAGGACGGTTACCTCCCGGAGTCAGGAGTCTTTGGTAAAAGAGGCGGAGTTATTGACCAAGGAAAAGGGGTTCAAAGGCTACATCCATGATGTGGGCGGACCCACGGCGAATTTCCGGCAACCGTCCTGTCAAACCCAGTTAAAGTATGGTGTCTGCAAGGAAAAACAGTGCTTATTTCCCGCTCCCTGCAAAAACTTAGAGGTTACCCATAAGGAATATCTGGAACTACTCCGGAAATTACGAAAGCTACCTGGTGTCAAGCGGGTGTTTGTCCGTTCCGGTATTCGGTACGATTATCTGCTCTATGATGAGGATGATACCTTCTTTACAGAGCTTTGTAAGCATCATATTAGCGGACAGTTAAAGGTGGCACCGGAGCATATTTCCGACCATGTGCTAAAATATATGGGAAAGCCGGGACAAAAGGTGTACGAGGCGTTTTCGGATAAGTACTATACCATCAACGAAAGACTTGGGAAAAAGCAGTTTTTGGTTCCCTACTTGATGTCCTCTCACCCCGGGAGCAGGCTGAAGGACGCCATTGCTCTGGCAGAGTATTTGCGAGACCATCGATTGAACCCCGAGCAGGTGCAGGATTTTTATCCCACCCCTGGGAGCTTATCCACCTGTATGTATTATACCGGTATCGACCCCCGGACCATGAAGGACGTTTATGTCCCAAAAACATGGGAAGAAAAACAGATGCAACGGGCACTCCTCCAGTACAGACGTCCGGAGAATTATCAACTTGTTTATCAGGCATTGATCAAAGCTGGACGAAAAGACTTGATTGGAAACGGCCCCGAATGCTTAATACCAGATAAAAGAAAAGGAGAAAAGAGCTATGGCAAAACTGTTGAGCGGAAAGGCAGTTTCCGCAAGAGTAAAGGAAGAACTGAAAAAAGAGGTAGCGGCACTGACAGCCGCAGGAACAAAGCCGGGTCTGGCGGTCATCATCGTGGGAGATGATTCGGCATCGAAAGTTTATGTGGCAAATAAGGAAAAGGCGTGTGCAGAATTGGATATGTATTCCGAGATGTATGCTCTTCCCGGTGATACGACAGAGGAGGAATTGATTGCATTGGTTGACAAACTCAATGAGGATCCCAACATCCACGGAATTCTGGCACAGTTACCTCTGCCCAAGCATTTAGACGATAAGACCATCATAAACCGGATTCGCCCCGAAAAGGATGTGGATGCCTTTCATCCCGTCAATGTGGGGAAAATCATGATTGGGGACTTTGATTTTGTGCCATGCACCCCTGCTGGAATCATGGAACTGATTCACGAAAGCGGTGTTTCCGTTGAGGGAAAAGAGTGCGTTGTGATTGGAAGAAGTAATATCGTTGGCAAACCCATGTCCATGCTTTTGCTCCACGAGAACGGAACAGTCACCACTTGTCATTCCAGAACCAGAGATTTGGCTGAGGTAACCGGTCGAGCGGATATTCTGGTTGCGGCTGTGGGAATTCCGAAGTTTGTAAAAGCAAATATGGTAAAGCCCGGTGCGGTGGTGATTGATGTGGGCATGGATCGGGACGAGCAGGGAAAGCTCTGCGGCGATGTGGACTTTGATGAGGTAGAGCCCATTGCAGGAGCCATCACCCCCGTTCCTGGCGGAGTTGGTCCTATGACCATTGCGATGCTGATGAAGAATACCTTAACGGCGGCGAAACGGGCCCACGAAAAGAAATAAAACATAGAGAAAGCGGCGGAGCAAAAACTCCGCCGCTTTCTCTATGCAATTACTGTTTTTTGGATGTTACCTTGTTGAGGAACATGGTCAAAAGTACAATGACACCAATCACAACAAAGATTCCAAGCATTCCTTTTCCCATGTAGGAAAGGTTGGTAATAAAGTTCATAGGTTCGAAATTCATATTGTTTTCCCTCCTGTTAAATTATAAGAAGAAGTTCAAAATCAAGCCACCGGCAATGACCGATGCAATCTGTCCTGAAACATTCACGCCGATGGAGTGCATCAGCAGGAAGTTTTGGGGGTCTTCTGCAAGACCCATCTTATGAACCACACGCCCAGACATGGGGAAGGCAGAAATACCAGCCGCACCAATCATGGGGTTTATCTTTTTCTTCGAGAACAGATTGATAAGCTTTGCGAACAAAACACCTCCGGCAGTATCAAAGATAAATGCCACAAGGCCAAGACCTAAAATCAGCAACGTCTGGGGTGCAAGGAATTCAGCGGCCTGCATACGAAGGGCGATAGTAATTCCCAAAAAGATGGTGATAAGATTGGCAAGAACCTTTTGAGCGGTTTCGGAAAGTGAATTCAAAACGCCACACTCTCTGATTAAGTTACCAAACATCAAAAATCCTACCAATGCAACTGAGGCAGGAGCTACAAGACCTGCAATAATTGTAATAACAATCGGGAAAAGAATTCGTGTTGTTTTTGACACAGATTTTTGCGTATATTCCATTTTAATCATACGCTCTTTTTTGGTGGTCATCAGTTTGATTACCGGCGGTTGAATGATAGGCACAAGAGCCATATAGGAATAAGCCGCAACCATGATGGCACCCAGGTATTTGGAATTTAATGCCTGTGCCACAACAATAGAAGTGGGACCGTCTGCTGCACCGATAATTGCGATTGATGCCGAATCGTTTATATCGAAGAAAATGGATGCAACACAAAGGGTAAAGAATATTCCAAATTGTGCCGCTGCACCAAAAATCATTAGTTTCGGGTTAGAAAGCAGGGGACCAAAGTCAATCATCGCACCAATACCAATGAATAAAATCAAAGGGAAAAGTTCGTTTGATATACCGGCGGCAAAGAGAGTTTCAAGGGTTTCGATTGCACCCGAGAATGGGAGGTTTACTAAGATTGCACCGAAGCCCATGGGGAGAAGCAGAGTAGGCTCCATGTCCTTTTTGATAGCGAGGTATATTAAAATACCGCCGATTGCCCACATGACAACTTGTTGCCACTGGATGTTGAGTAGGTTTTCGTATAATACTTCCATAACAGTACCTTTGCCTTTCTCCTGCTGTTTTCTATGTATGCCGCAGGGTACATACTTTCATTTTTTCCATAAAAAAAGCTTTTATGACAGCCAATGCGTCATAAAAGTCTTGTCGTTTAGAGTATCAGCGGATTTTAAAAATCGGATTGACGCCAATACAACAACCAAAGCAGTTGCCGACTACTCCCTTTTTTGTAACACGAAAATTATACCAAAAAAAGAAAGTCCTGTCAAGGAAAAATAAGAAATTCTTTGTTGACACTTT
>JAGALN010000142.1 GCA_017625185.1 Clostridia bacterium | reverse complement strand
AGTGCCCACCAACCGATGATGGGTTTGAGATAGCAGAAGAGTATCATGGCTGGCGCAAGACCAAAAGTGATATCATCTGCTAGCGAATCGAGTTGTACACCCAATGGCGATGGTACTTTGAGCCAACGAGCAAGTTCCCGTACAAAATGGAACACCTCTTTGGCGGTCAAGCCACTTGCCATCACCAGAAGCCTTTCTTCTTCCCCGACGATTTCATCCTCGGCATTGAAATACAGCTGCCGTCCAAAAATTCCAGGTCGATTCTTAACGGGGGTACTGTTTCGCCGAATCAACTCCTCCATCTTTTCTGCTGCCTCAATGGTGGGGAAGTATCCCAGGATATGAACCTCTTCAGAGGATTCAATCTCCATCCCCGGCACCACCAGAAGCCGGTCCCCTGCCACCTCCGTTACGGCACGAAGATTGCCGCAGGAATTGTGATCGGTCACCGCAATGATGTCAAGACCCTTTAAAAGTGCCATGTTCACAATGTTGTTGGGGGTCATATCCTCATCACCGCAGGGAGAAAGCGCCGAATGAATATGTAAATCGTAGTACCCCTTCATACCGAAAGTGCCCCTAATTCCTTGGCAAGGGTATAGGCGGACTTCTTCGATACCAGAATCGGGATTCCCTCTGCTTCTGCTTTGGCTTTGGCGTCGGCATCCGGTTCTGCGCCGTCTGCCAGAATCACGCAGCCGGCTTCCTTGAGTGCCGCAACCGCAACCACATTCAGGTTGGTCTGGATGGTAATCCAGACATTCCCCTCTTCCAATCTTGCCATGGCAAGGCTCATCAAATCCCCGATATAACAACCTGATACCTCGCCGGCGTCTGTGCCCGCAACCTGCGTTAACCCTAATTTTTCTTTCAATTCCGAAACGTTCATTCCCTTATCCTTCCTTCTGTCCGTCATTCTCCCATCCCTCAAGCAATTCCTGGGGAATGGCAATGTTGTTCTTCTTCACATGCTCCAAAATATCGTTGAGCTGTTCCCGCATAACAAAGATACAGTCGGTTTCCTGAGCGTAGCCTCTCACAATATCCTCTGCCAATGCCCGGCAGCTGGGAGAGCCGCAGGATCCGCAATCCAGACCCGGCAGCCGTTCTGCCAAATCCTCGATTGCCATTGCCATTTCCATGGCTTTTCCCAAATCCTTGTTCAGCTCCATCACCGGACGGTACACCGGTGCACCGTCCCAAAGCCGGGGAATTTCCGGCGGAATTAGATCATTTTCTTCAGGCAACTCCCGACAAAGACGCTTGATTCGGGACTGGGCAACAAAGTTATTCTCTGCCGCCAGAGGTCCACCCACACAACCACCCGGGCAGGCAAGTGCCTCCACATATTCGATATCGGAAAGTTTATCGTCCTCAATATCTTCTAACACCTTGATTACATTATGTATTCCATCCACCGAAATACTCCGAAGTGCACGGCTCCCCTTGGCTTCGCCACCGCTGGTTGCCCAAAGAGCACCCACACTTCCTGCCTTGGAAAGTTTCTTTACCTCTTTCACGCTGCCAATCTGCTGTGCCATCCGCAAATAGACTTCCTTCATAGAAATCACACCGTCCACATGGGACTTCCGCACGGTGATTCCATCCTTAACCGCCGTTGCCTTTGCCGCACAGGGGCTAATAAAGAAAACCCCGATTTCTTCCATCTTGCGTCCAGTTTTCTTCATCGCCTCGACCCTTGCCGCTTGGGCAGAGAGTTCCATGGGAGAACGCAACGGAATGATATGATTAATCAAGTTTGGAAACCGCACCGCAATCATCCGGCTGACCGCCGGACATGCCGAGGAAATCACCGGCTTTAACAATTCCTCTCCCTCTAGTAATTCCCGAGTTGCCATACTGATTTCCTGAGCGCCCCGTGCCACCTCAAAGACATCATCAAACCCAATTTCAAGCAGGGCTGTCAAAATCAAATCACAATCTTCTGTTCTGGAAAACTGCCCGTAAAAGGCAGGGGCAACCAGAGCAATGGTGTATTCGTATCCTTGCAGGCAAGCCAGCTTATCAGTTACCGCCTGTTTGGCGTGATAAGGGCAGACCCGGATACATTCGCCGCAGTCGATACAGCGTTCTTTTAAAATTTTTGCTTTTCCGTGCTGGACACGGATTGCCTGGGTGGGGCATTGCTTTAAGCAATTGGTGCACCCACGACAAGCATCCCGATCCAAGGTAACAGAATGCCAGTAAGACTGCTCCATAAAGCCTTACCTCCTCTTTTCCGTCAAATTTTTACAATTAAGTCCATGATCGTCCCAACACCGATTCTGGTGTCTATCTTCATTTCGTCAGAGTTCTTCTTCATGTTAGGGAGCCCCATGCCGGCACCGAAGCCAAGCTCCCGCACCTCGTGGCTGGCGGTGGAGAAGCCCTCCTGCATTGCCTTTTCAATATCAGGAATTCCAGGGCCGGTATCCGAAAACACCAACCGAATCTGCTCGGGAGTAATCTCAACATCAATGGTACCGCCATTGGCGTGAATCACCATGTTGATTTCCGCCTCATACATGATGATAGCAACCCGGCGAATTACCTCCGGCGGAAGTCCCAGCTGCTTGAGCTGTTTCTTGACCTTGCTGGAGATTTCGCCGGCTCTGGTAAAGTCGTTCCCATCCACCGGGTAACGAAATTTCATTCCATTAGACAAGGCTCTCCCCCGCCTTTCCGTCTGTGCCCAGACCATTCTTATATAGGATACCGCAAGATGTAAACATGGTCATTTCGGTGCTCATCAGCACAATATTCCGTTCCTCTGCCACAGAAACCATCTCTTCATCCGGCTCCTTGCCCCGAACAAAAACCACCACCTGCATATCCATCATTTCTGCAGTGCGAACCACCTGTGAATTCCGAAGTCCTGTCAAAAGCATTCCCTGCTCCTGCACAAATGCCAACACATCACTCATCAGGTCGCTGCCAAAGGCATCCTTAACCTCAAGCTGACCAACCAACTCCGCCCCGGCATGAATTTTTGCATCCAAAAGCTCCTGTACCTTTGCAAGTTTCATCTATACTCTCTCCTTGATCGAATCAATATAGTTTTAATATACCATATTACCGAGAACTTTGCAACTACTTTTTGTTATTTTTGCACAAATTTTTTCGGGTTTTGTATGTTGAAAGATCAAGGACTGGCAAACTTCCGGAAAATGAGTCATAAAAATAAAACATTCGTATCAATCGGGAGGAATTTTTATGCTTTATTTCTTATTTCAATGCTTGCAATCTGTGACTCTTCTTCTATCCTATATTTCCAGCGGAAACGCCTTTCCCAAACCCCTCTCATCCCAGGAAGAGGCAGCATACCTGTCCCGGTTTCAGCAGGGCGATCT
>JAGALN010000141.1 GCA_017625185.1 Clostridia bacterium | reverse complement strand
CTTTGCACCCGGTGCAAACCCCATGCACGGCAGAGATTCCAAAGGTTGTATTGCTTCTATGAAATCTGTAGCAAAACTGCCTTATGAATATTCCGAAGACGGTATTTCCTACACCTTCTCCATCGTTCCCTCTGCATTGGGTAAAACGGAAGAAGAAAAAATAAACAATTTAGTTTCTCTGATGGATGGTTACTTTGGTGATACCGGTCATCACATCAACGTTAATGTTATCAACAAAGACATTTTGTTGGATGCAATGGATCATCCGGAAAAATATCCGCAGCTTACCATCCGTGTATCTGGTTATGCAGTAAACTTCATCAAGTTAACCAGAGAACAGCAGATGGACGTTATCAACAGAACATTCCATACTCGTTTTTAATTTGTAAATTTGTTTTACAGAAGGGAATGGAAGACTATGGAAAATATGGAAGGCTGGATTCATTCCGTCGAAACCTTTGGTGCCGTAGATGGACCGGGGGTTCGTTACGTAGTGTTTTTTCAGGGATGTAAGCTTCGCTGTCTGTATTGCCACAATCCGGATTCCTGGAAAATCTGTGAAGGTCAATTGATTTCGTCTGACGATCTGGTGCGGGATATTTTGGATTACAAGAATTTCATTAAAAAAGGCGGTGTCACCTTTTCGGGCGGCGAACCGCTGTTGCAACCTAAGTTTTTGCTTTCTCTGATTCAAAAATGTAAGGCGAACGGACTTCATACTGCTATTGATACAGCCGGTTCTGTATCGTTGGCTGTTTCCGAAGAAATCATCCGGGAAGCGGACATGCTTCTTCTGGATATGAAAACTCTGGATAAAGAGTTGTTCCCGTCTTATATCGGTGGTGATATGCAAACGGTTCTTGATACGTTGGATTTTTGTGAGTCTATCGGAAAACCGGTTTGGATTCGTCATGTGTTGGTGCCGGGTTATACTTTGGTGAAAGAACGGATGGAACAATTGGCAGAGTACCTGAAAAACTATAAGTGTATCGAAAAAGTTGAGTTGCTTCCGTTTCATAAAATGGGAGAATACAAATGGGAAGAGCTTGGCTATGATTACCATTTGACCGATGTCAGAACGCCTACCGATGAGGAAATGGCGTTGGCAAAACAAATTTTCGGTATCACTGAATGACAAAAAAACGCTGCAGTTTCAAAAAAGAAATTGCGGCGTTTTTGATTGTATTTTTCTTTGGAAGGATGAATAAAACCAAAACACAGCGGAAACAATCAACCCGTGAGGTGATTGTTATGTTAGGGCTTATTATGAGTGTGATAGCCGGTGCAGCAATGAGCGTTCAAGGGGTGTTGAATACCCGTCTTTCTTCAAAAATCGGCTTATTTGAATCCAATGTTTTTGTACAGGGAACTGCATTTCTCATTGGTGTTTTGGTGATGTGGATTTTCGGGAAAGGAAACTTTCGTGAACTGTTGAATACACCGAAAGTCTATTGGCTGGGTGGGATTTTAGGGATGGTTATTACGGTAACGGTAATGCTTTCTATTAAAGGGTTAAGTCCAACCTATGCCATTTCCGTGATTCTGGTATCTCAGCTTCTGGTAGCGGCGTTGATTGATGCCTTTGGATGGTTTGAAAGCGAGCAGGTACCTTTTACCTGGACCAAGTACGTAGGACTGTTTTT
>JAGALN010000140.1 GCA_017625185.1 Clostridia bacterium | reverse complement strand
TATCTCTAGTATCTTCCGAATCTGGCATTTTATGCAAGAAACATACAATGGATTGAATAATTGACGGATGATTCGTCATTTTTGAGCGGGTCGTCGAGGACGCCGACCCCTACAACATGTTATCCGGGCAGGCGGTTGTTACCCAACATGAGTGCGCAGAAAATTTGATGAGATTTGTTCGATGTAAAAAAGGAAATGGCGGAACCGTCATTTCCCTTTGCAGCAGCGGGCAAGGCTCGCAAATTTTCAAGCACGACTGTAAGAAACAAAAAAATTGCCCTAGCCTTATGGCCAGGGCAATTTTTTTATTTCTTACAGTTCAGCAAAGTACTTAATGGTACGTACCATCTGGCTGGTGTAGCTGTTCTCGTTGTCGTACCAGGAAACAACCTGTACTTCATAGAGATCGTCAGCAATCTTTGCTACCATGGTCTGTGTTGCATCGAAGAGAGAACCGTAACGGATACCTACGATATCGGAGGATACGATTTCGTCCTCGTTGTAACCGAAGGACTCGGAAGCTGCTGCCTTCATAGCGGCATTGATGCCTTCCTTAGTTACGTCTGCACCCTTAACAACTGCGGTTAAGATGGTGGTAGAACCGGTGGGAACCGGAACACGCTGTGCAGCACCGATGAGCTTACCATTCAGCTCGGGAATAACCAGACCGATAGCCTTTGCAGCACCGGTGGAGTTAGGAACGATATTTACCGCACCAGCTCTTGCACGACGCAGGTCGCCCTTTCTGTGGGGACCGTCCAGAATCATCTGGTCGCCGGTGTAAGCGTGGATGGTTGCCATGATACCGCTCTGGATGGGAGCGTAATCGTTCAATGCCTTAGCCATGGGAGCTAAGCAGTTGGTGGTACAGGATGCAGCAGAAATGATGGTGTCATCCTTGGTCAGGGTGTTCTCATTTACGCTGAATACGATGGTCTTCAGGTCATTGCCTGCGGGTGCGGAGATAACAACCTTCTTTGCACCTGCATCGATGTGAGCCTGAGACTTCTCCTTGGAACAATAGAAACCGGTACACTCCAGAACAACGTCTACGCCGATTTCGCCCCAGGGAAGATCTGCTGCCTTGGGTTCGCTGTAGATGGTAATCTTCTTACCGTCAACAATGATTGCGCCTTCAGCTGCCTCAACGGTGTGTCCGTCGTATCTACCCTGAGAAGAGTCATACTTTAAAAGATGTGCCAGCATTTTAGGATCGGTCAGGTCGTTGATTGCAACTACCTCATAACCCTCTGCGCCGAACATCTGTCTGAAAGCCAAACGGCCGATACGGCCAAAGCCGTTAATCGCTACTTTTACTGCCATAGTAAAGTACCTCCTAAATATAATAATTTAATTTTTTATTAAACCTATTCTACCGCAAATTCCAGAAATATACAAGTGGTTTTTGAAAATTTGTGAAAGTTTTAACTTTCTATGACAAAAGCCACTAATTTTCCCCTAATTTTTGTAGAAAACTACGAGTTCTCTCGCTCTTGGGATTGCCAATGACCTCTTGGGGGGTTCCCTCTTCCTCCACCGCACCATCTGCCATAAAGATAATCTTATCGCTGACGTTCTGCGCAAAGTCAATCTCGTGAGTGACGATTACCATGGTGACGTGCTCTGCTGCCAGCTTCCGGATGACCTTCAAAATCTCCCCGGTCAGTTCCGGATCCAGCGCCGAGGTGGGCTCGTCAAAGAAGAGAACTCTGGGACGGAGCGCCAGTGCCCTCGCAATGGACACCCGCTGTTTCTGACCGCCGGAAAGCTCGCAAGGGTAGTTGTTCAGCTTATCAGAAAGCCCCACTCTTGCCAGGATATCCTCGGCATTCCTGCGGATTTCCTCCTCGATTTCCTTCCGGTTTTCCTTGAAATCCTCCCGTTCCTTCGCAAGAAGTTTCGGTGCCAGCATCACATTATCAATGACATTATACTGAGGGAACAGGTTGAAGTCCTGAAAGACCAGCCCTAAATTAAGCTGTTTCTTCCGCAGTTCAGCAGGGGTAATCTTTTGATGGCTCTCCCCATCAAAGAAGAGTTCCCCGTCTAGGTACACCTGACCGCTGTCGGCACGTTCTAAAAAGTTGACGCACCGGAGCAAAGTGGTCTTACCACTGCCGGAAGAACCAATGACGGATACCACCTCTCCTTCCTCCATGGAGAAGCTGACCCCTTTTAGCACCTCGGTTCTCCCGAAGCTTTTTGTTAAATTCCGAATTTCCAATATCGCCATGGCTTACCCCTTATAATAATCCAGCTTCTTCTCTATGTAACCAAAGAGCAGTGTCAAAGCACCGTTAAAGACAAGGAAATAAATCCCTGTGGAGAAGAGGGGCCAGATTAGGCCTTTCTTTGTGAATCGCTCGGCGCACATGATGATTTCCGCCACGCTGATCACCCGGGCAAGAGAGGTGTCCTTGACCAAGGTAATCACCTCGTTGCTGATGGGTGCCACAATCCGTTTTACCACCTGAAAGAGTACCACCTTGAAAAACGCCTGGGTTTTGGTCATACCCAAAACCTGGCAGGCCTCATACTGTCCCTTGGGGATGGATTCGATACCGCCGCGGAAAATCTCGGAAAAATACGCCGCATAGTTAATGACAAAGGCAATCAAAACCGCCGTCATACGGGATGATACCGGCATATCAAACAAAATACCCGGTGCATACATCACCACAAAAAGCTGGAGCATCAAGGGGGTGCCCCGAATGATCCAGACGAAGGTTTTGGTCAGCCATTTAATCGGCTGAAACTTTGCCATGGAGCCGAAGGAAATAATCAACCCCAATGGCAAAGACATCAGCAATGTCATAACAAAGATAAAGCAGTTGGTGTAAAAGCCCTGAAACAAGGAAGATAGAATCGGTTGTATGTTACCCATGTTTCAAACCACACCTTTTATGAAAAAATTGCTTATTTGGAAACCATAACCTGCTTGTTTGCCATGTAAGGAACAGAGATGCTCATGTTCTCTGCACGCTCTTCGGTAATGGTCATGCCGTTCCAGATACAGTCAATGCTCTTAGCATTCAGTTCGATTTCCTTGGTATCCCAGTTAATTTCGGTGAACTTGGGAGCAACCCCCAGCTTTTCACAGACTGCGGTAGCAAACTCGGTCTCAAAGCCGATGAGCTCTTCGTTTTCGTCATAGTAGTTCATGGGAGCAAAGAGGGTGATACCGATGACCAGCTCGCCCTTTTCCTTGATGGCTGCCAAATCACCCTCTTCCACTGCATCGTCAAATGCTGCGCCGTCGAGGATGATCAGTTCGTCCAGCTTATACTTTGCTGCGATTTCAGCCAGCTTTCCTTCTTCTGCCAGTTCCTTAATGGCTGCGTTCACAGCGGGAGTGATATCACTGCCCTTCCGGAATGCGATACCGTATTCCTCTTCACCAAAGCCCTTGCCCTCAACCACGGACAGGTCAGCAAAGTCGGTGCCCTCGCCGATGGAACCAATGGAGGTTACATAGTCAACGATTGCAATATCAGCAGTTCCGGATGCAACTTCCATCAATGCCTTTGCCATGGAATCTACCGGGGTAAACTCTGCATTTGCAAAGAAGGCATCTGTGTTTGCCAGTTCTTCACCGGCAGAGCCTGCTTCTGCTACGATTTTTGCACCCTCAACGGAGGTTGCATAGTCGATATCGGTTGCTACCTGCTGCCCGCAGGCTGCCAGAGATACAACCAATATCAATGCCATCATCAATACCAATAACTTTTTCATAAGAGAATTCCTCCTAAAATATAGATAAATTTATTATTTTTCATTTGTAACAGCGGGCAAAGATTGCCAGGGTTTGCAATTCCACCCTGCCCTTTCCTCTCGTGAGTGCGAAGAAAATTTGGCGAGATTTGTTCGATACAAGACGGGAAATGACAGG
>JAGALN010000139.1 GCA_017625185.1 Clostridia bacterium | reverse complement strand
CTACAGTTCTGCCTTTGGTGTTATCTACGCAACCGAATATGGTAAGGCTGTCATTGACGGCTGTAATTTTGACCTTTCAAACGAACAATTCGCCGGCGGCGGTGTTCTTAAGGGAAATGGCATTGCACAGTCGGCGTTTGATGTAACAAACTCTACCTTCAACCTTGAGAACCCCAACAGAATCATTACGAATGCAACGGTAAATCTTGATAACGTAACCATTGATGCAAAGGTTACTGATGAAACACTCGTTGTCGGTACGACGAATAACCACGCATTGAGAAATGTGGTTGGTACGATTCAGAATTCTACAATTACCATTGATGGTTTTGAAACAGGGCTAAAGAATACGGAGAACACTCCATTGTCGGTAACAGATTCTTCCCTGATTATTAAGAACACGAAAAACGAAGCGGGCAATGATATCTATCTGGATAAGATGGAAAATCTGGTCAAGGATAATTCCATGATTGATGCCAAGATTTATGCAGATGATACCAAGGCTATATACAATACCCTGACCTTCCAGACCGACGGCGGAGAGAAAATGGATTCCATTATTATGGAAGAAAACGGGGTTGTTGATTTGTCGGAATATATTCCCGAAAGAGAAGGGTATCGTTTCGGCGGTTGGTACGCGGATGAAGCGTTGACACAAAAAGTGACCGAGGTTACTCTGGATTCCAACAAAACCATTTATGCTAAATGGAATAAGAAAAAGCCGGCATCTGTTAGCGGACTTCCCGGCGGAGGCGGCGGAGGAATCAGCGGGGCACAGTATACTGTTACCTTTGAGACTAACGGCGGCAGTGCGGTTGAAAAGCTTCATGTAAAGAAGGGGGATTCCTTTGCTTGTCCGGATGCCCCCACCAAAGATGGATTTGTCTTTGCAGGCTGGTATACCGATGAGAACCTTACTGAAAAGTATGATTTTACTGCTGTTGTAGAAAAGAATCTGACCTTGTATGCAGGCTGGACAGAAGCAACCGAGGAACCGGGAGCAAGCGATGAAAAGACCGGATTTACCGATCTGGATGCAGAGGCTTGGTACTATGAGGTTGTCAATGCTGCCATTGAAGCAGGTTTGATGAATGGTATGTCCGAGACGGAGTTTGCACCGAATGCAAACCTGACCAGAGGAATGTTTGTTACCATTTTGTACCGGGCAGATGGAGAGCCGGCAGTGGAGAGCGAGAGCCTCTTTGCTGATGTTGCAGCAGACCAGTACTACACCAACGCAGTTATTTGGGCGGCAGCAAACGGCATTGTAAACGGCGTGACAGAAACTACCTTTGTGCCTAGCGAAAATATTACCCGTGAGCAAATGGCGGCAATCATTTCCAGATATCTGGCATACAAGAACATCGGGGTTGCCGATGGTGGCGAAGTAACCTATACTGACGATGCTGAAATCGCAGAGTATGCTCAGGATGCGGTCAAGGAGACCAAATGGGCAGGTCTTTTGGAAGGGAATGCGGACGGAAGCTTTGCACCCAAACGCAACACCACCAGAGCAGAGGCCGCTGCATTGTTTGTAAGACTGTTGAACATATTACAGTAAGAAAGAAAAGCAGGATGCCGATGATCGGCATCCTGCTCAACTGTCAGTTAGAAAAAAGGAAAGGAGCATGAAATCATGACGCTGGTTTTGGGAATATTGATTGGTGCATCGATTGCGGTAATGATTGTTGCTCTGTTATGCTTTTGGATTGAATCTTATCAATACCGAAAACACAGAAAACCAAGAAAACGGTATCTTTGTCCCACCTGTGAGACCGGGATGAAGCTTCATCAATTGGACAATAGTGATGGTATGTGCCCCTATTTGAATTGGCACACGGGAGATTATTGTGCCTATTATCAACCCATGCCCAAGAAAAAGATGGAACGGGGTAGTCTAAACAAATGAAAATTTAATAACATACGAAAAGGGCAGAAACACTTGTGTTTCTGCCCTTTGACTCTCCTTAAGCGGATTCTGTATATAACAGCTTTTTTAGCAATCTTTGCGGTTTAAGAAAAAATCAATGCACCACCACGGTGGCGCCGCTAATCAGGAAATAAGCAATGACTAAAATACCAATCACAATGCGGTAGTAGCCGAATGCCT
>JAGALN010000138.1 GCA_017625185.1 Clostridia bacterium | reverse complement strand
TTGCCACCGAGCGAATCGCCCAGTTATCCGCCTCACTGCCTGAGCCGGTAAAATAAATCTCCTTTGCCTCGGCACCGATGGCATCTGCCACCTGCTCCCGTGCCTTTTCGATTGCCGCCTTGGCGGTCTGCCCCTCTTCGTAAATGCTGGAGGGATTTCCGTAGTTCTCGCAGAAATGGGGAATCATCGCCGCAAAAACCTCCGGTGCCACCTGGGTTGTGGCGGCATTGTCAACGTAAATTCTTCTTTCCATCGTCCTCGCTACCTTTCTTTTACAGAGTGCAATCTATGAAAAGTAGATGTTCTGTAAGTAATTGTATGTAAAGTTTATTCTGCCTTTTGTGCATACCGCTTTGACTGCTCCACCGCCAGCCTGTCACACCGCTCGTTCTCGGGATGGCCGGCATGGCCCTTAACCCAAACCAACTTGACCTTGTGAAACTTCAAAAGCTCCAGAATCCGTTCCCACAGGTCCGGATTCAGCGCCTTTTCCTTGGATGTCCGCATCCAGCCTTTGGCTTTCCACTTTTCTGCCCAGCCTTGCTCGATGGCGTCGATAAAGTACTTGGAATCGCTATATAAGGTCACATCACAAGGTTCCGTCAGGGCAGAAAGCCCCGCAATGACCGCGGACAACTCCATCCGGTTGTTGGTGGTATCCGCCGCACCGCCGGAAAGCTCCTTTTCGTGCTGCTTATACCTAAGGATGACGCCGTATCCGCCGGGGCCAGGGTTGCCGCTGCAGGCACCGTCGGTAAAAATCTCCACCTGTTTGCGTTCTGTCATGGCAATCCACCTCCCAAAGCTCGTAACTTTACATCATATTATCATACCACACTATAGTAAAAAAATCTACATCTTTTTTACCAAAATTTTTTCGGTTTCTTCTTGACAAATCGAATGGGTTGACGAATCTGTCAACCCACTTCCTTTTTAAGAAGTTTTTCAAGCTCGCTTTCCCCGAAAACACGAATGCCGTTTTCCTTCAAAAGTTCGGTTGCGACTCCGTTCCCGGAGATCAAGTTTTTTTCAAAGCTTCCGTCATAAATCAAGACGCTGCCGCAGGCGGGACTCTTCTCTTTCAGCAAGGCGACCCGGCAATCCAACCGTTTTGCAAGCCGCAACACTTCTTGGGCACCCTTTTGGTACTCTTTTGTCACATCTTCGCCGGCATTGGAAACTACCCGCTCCCCCACTCGCTCGGCGGGATTTCGTGGGGTGGATAAGCCGCCCAGCTGTTCAGGACAGACCGGAACCAAGTGAAATGCTTTCGTCAATGCTTGCAAAACATCCTCCGGCAAAGGTCGGCTGTCCCCGTCATACCGGCAGGCAAGTCCCAACAAGCATCCGCTTATTAACAAATTCATTCCGTTTCCCTCCCCAGATTTTTCTTTACCATAGCACATTGGGGAAAGAATGTCAACTAGAGAACCTCTTCCATGCTGAACCCCTCCTGATGCGGAATATGCTCAAGCCGCATCCGAAAGAGAGTAAATTCTCCAATAAAATCCGGTTTTGCCTTAACCTCTGCATATTTCATACTCTGCTTTAAGGAAATCTCTATCTCCTCAATTTCTTTGGTGTCAATGGTCAAGCACGCCCAAAGCCGACTTTTGTCCCATCTCTCCCGGAGCTTTTGCAGATTGCCCGAAATCCCGCTCCAATTCTCTTTTTGGAAATCTGCCTCCACCTCCTCACAAAGCGCCGTTACATCCTTATTCAGCCGGATAATTTTATAGGTATGCACCCCCACAAAGGTGCCGCACAACACTAAAATACAAATTGCCGCCACGACACGGTTCATCAGGATTCCTCCTTTTCTCTTGGAATCAGCACCGTGTTTCCGGTATCTTTTTCCACACTCAAGTAAAATACATCTTTCGGCCGTTTCAGTTTATTCTTTTTCAGCAACTTATCCAGCCAGATATCATCAAGCCCTAGTCGTTTCAGGTTCCCGGAAATGAGGTTCCCGTTGTCAATCAATACATAGCTCATCCGTGCCGGCTCGGTATGAATCTTTAAATCAGCAGGAGTAACCGGACTGTTTTCACTCTCTAATAAAACACTGACCTTACCGTTGGTTTCCATCAGTACATACTCCACCTGATTAAGACTGATGGCACCATTGTTCCGAAGCTCCTCCATCAAGTCTGCCACATTGAACCGTTGTCGCCGCATTTCCTTCTGATGCAGCCTGCCGTTCTCATAAAACATACTGGGGCGTCCGTAAAATACCGTCCGGACTTTGGTGCTTCGATAGGCAAAATACGAGAGGAAAATCTCCAGAACCACTAAAATCAAAATTGCCAGAATACTCTCCAAAAGGGGGACACCAATATCGGTAATGGGCATGGCTGCCACTTCAGAAATCATGATGGTTACCACCAATTCGGAGGGTTCCAGTTCCCCAATCTGCCGTTTCCCCATCATCCGCAGAATCAGTACCACAAAAAAATAGATGATTGCCGTTCGCAACACCGTTGTAATCACAGACTTCACCTCCTGGTTAGTATGGAGCAAAATCCTGGGAATATACGCAGATAATGGTTTACAAACAAAAGGATTTCCTGTATACTATATGGAGAGATTGCCTTTTGTAGGGACTGGCGTCACCGACAGGCCATTTTCTGACTGGCAAATTAATTTTTTGGAGGAAATACTATGTATCTTGGAATTGATTTGGGCGGCACTAACATCGCAGTAGGTCTGGTGGACGCACAATGTAAAATTTTGAAACAAAATTCCCGACCCACCAACGCACCCCGTTCCTATCAGGAGATTGTCAAGGACATGGCGGAGCTCTGCCGTGAGGTTACTGAATCCGCCGGATACACCATGGCGGATATCAAGGGGATCGGGGTAGGAACCCCCGGTTCGGTAGAGAGCAAAACCGGTACGGTGGTCTATGGCAACAATCTGGATTGGTACAACGTCCCCCTTGCAGAGGAGCTGCAGAAGCATTTCCCCGGGATGCCCATTGCAGTGGAAAACGACGCCAATGCAGCAGCCTATGGCGAGTACATGGCAACCGGCGGCAATACCGATAGCTTTGTAGCAGTAACTCTTGGTACCGGCGTTGGCGGCGGTATCATTCTAAATAAAAAGATTTTCCGTGGCTTTAACGGTGCTGCCGGAGAACTGGGGCACTTTACCTTGATTCATAACGGCGAACCCTGTACCTGCGGAAAGAAAGGTTGTTGGGAAAGCTATGCCTCGGTGACGGCTTTGATTCAGCAGACCCAAGCAGCGATTGCTGAAAATCCTGATACCCTGATGGCAAGGTATGCCCAGGAAAATGGTAAAATCAACGGCAGAACCGCCTTTGATGCCGCCAAAGCGGGAGATAGCGTTGCACAAAAGGTGGTAGACCAATATATTTCTTACATAGCAGACGGTGTTGTCAGCATGGTGAATATCTTTGAGCCGGAAATTCTGGTAATTGGCGGTGGAATCAGTGCCGAGGGCGAATACTTAATGGCACCCATCCGGAAGCATGTGGAAGAATTTGCTTACAGCAAGGGTCTTCCCCAGACGGAACTGCGGATTGCCTCTCTTGCCAACGACGCCGGCATCATTGGCGCCGCCATGGCAGCGGTTGCAGAGTAACCGACAACCGTGATTGATCAAGGGCGGTTTTGTGAAATCGCCCTTGACAACACTCTGGAAAAGTGATACAATGATTCTGTTGTGCAGGCGTAGTTTAGTGGCAAAACATCAGCTTCCCAAGCTGAGGTTGTGGGTTCGATTCCCATCGCCTGCTCCAGAAAAAGCACTTGCAGCTGCAAGTGCTTTTTTCCATGGATAAAAACAAACTGTAAGTTGAAAAACGGGCGGACTTTTGTCCGCCCTCGGTTTACCGATAATAAAGAGTATTCAATCCTCGAATCCAATCCTTGTCAATGGTCTTAATCTGGTCAGCAGTCACTCGGTACCGCCAGTTGTTCTCTGCTCTGCCGGGAAAATTAAGCCGGGTATCCGAACCATATCCCAGCAAATCCTGAATGGTTAGAATCACCGTTCCCGCATGACTTCTCCAAATGGTTCGAATGATGGCGGGAAGCGCCTTCGTCCAGTCGGCATCGGTGTAGCCACAGTAGGCAAGCATATTCTTTCGTTGATCATCATCCAATTCCCACAGATAGCCAAGCAAGGTATTGTTGTCATGGGTTCCTCCATAGGCTATGGAATTTTGAGGATAGTTGTGGGGCATATGGGTGGACTCGCCTCCAAAGAACCCGAACTGGAACACCCGCATTCCGGGAAATCCGCTTTCCTCTACCAGCGCTTCCACCTCTTTGGTAATGTGTCCCAGGTCTTCGGCAATGACCAGCTTTTCTCCAGCAACCTCTTTGATTTTTTCAATCAAGTCCATGCCGGGACCCTTGACCCATTTGCCGTTTCTGGCAGTTTCCTCTTCTGCCGGCACCGCCCAGTAGGCTTCAAAAGCACGGAAATGGTCAATCCGGAGTCCGTCAAAGAGTTCCAGCATAAAGGATATCCGTTCCAGCCACCACCGATAGCCGTCTTCTTTCATTTTGTCCCAATCATACAAAGGATTCCCCCAAAGCTGTCCGTCTTCACAAAAGTAATCCGGCGGCACCCCCGCCACTGCGGTGGGGCGGTTCCTTTCGTCCAATTGAAAGAGATCGGTATTCGCCCACAGATCCGAGCTATCCGGCGATACATAAAAGGGAATGTCTCCGATGATACCAATTCCCTTTTGGTTGGCGTATGCCTTAATCTCTTTCCATTGGGAAAAGAACTCGAACTGTATAAACTTCCAGAGGAAAAGAATCTCCGGGTCAAATTTCTCGGTTTTCCATTCCTGCCATGGGAGAAAATGGTTGGCAGTTTTTAGTGCCATGAATCGGCAAAAATTTTCCAGATGTGAATTCTGGGTAATAACCGCCTCAATCTCTTCTATGTTTTCCGCCCGCTTTGCCGCCTTGCTCAACAGTTCAAGCCGCTCCTTAGAGAGCCGCTCGAACTCACAGAGATAGGGCGTTTCCTGCTCCGCTGTTTTCAGTTCTTCTTCCGTCAACAGACCCTTCTGAAACAGGACATCCAAATCAATAAAATAAGGGTTGCCCCCAAACGAAGAATGGGACTTATAGGGGGAATTGTATTCGTCAATGGGGCAAAAGGGCAAAACCTGCCAGTAGGAAAACCCACAGTCCGCCAGAAAGTCAATAAACTCCCTTGCCTCTTTGCCAAAGCTGCCGCAGGAATACTTCCCCGGCAGAGATGAAATGTGCATCAATACGCCACTGCTTCTCTTCACGTCAAAACTCCTCCTGTTAATCGGGCATCACAATTGCCGCAATGATATAGGCGAGAATACCCGAC
>JAGALN010000137.1 GCA_017625185.1 Clostridia bacterium | reverse complement strand
TATTATAACCCAAACATTGCTCCCAAAGAGGAATACGAGCTCCGGAAAGCCGAGCAAATCCGGTTTGTTCGGGAAGGAAAGTTCCAAAACCCGGTAGACTTTTTAGATTGCGATTGGGAACCAGAAAAGTTTGCTGAAATTGCCAAAGGTCTAGAAACCGTTCCCGAGGGTGGCAGGCGTTGCTTTTCCTGCTATGAATTGCGGCTCCGGAAAACGGCAGAGCTTGCCAAGGAGCATGGTTTTGATTACTTTACCACCACCTTGAGCATCAGCCCGCTTAAAAATGCGCAAAAGCTGAACGAGATTGGGGAAGGACTTGCCAAAGAACTTGGCGTTCCCCATCTTCCTGCCGATTTTAAAAAAAGAGAAGGGTACAAGCAGTCGATTCTTCTTTCGAAAGAGTATCGTCTCTATCGTCAGAATTACTGCGGTTGTATTTTTTCCAAACCAACCGGGGAATGATAAAGAACAAACAGATGTATTGTGATTTTGTGGTTTTTCATTGACAAAACGTGGCATCTGGATTATGATAAAGCTAGATGAATTCAAACGAAAATCAGAGGTAATTGCATGGAACGATTTATCGAAGCAGAAAGCATGGAATTGGTAATCAACCTGTTCGGCAGCTTTGATGAGAATGTAAAGCTCATCGAGAAGGAACTGGATGTTGCCATCATCAACCGTGGCTCGGAGATTAAGCTTGGCGGCGAGCCGGAACAGGTGGACAAGGCCCTCTCTGCCGTCCGGAACCTCCTGGCTATGGCAAGCAGAGGAGAGACCATCGGCGAACAAGAGGTTCGTTATGTCCTCTCCCAGATTGAGGCAGGGAACGAGGAACAATTAGAGGAGCTGGGCAAAGATGTTATTTGCATCAGCACCCGTGGTGTCCCCATCAAG
This sequence comes from Clostridia bacterium, assembly GCA_017625185.1. Classification (GTDB taxonomy): domain Bacteria; phylum Bacillota; class Clostridia; order Monoglobales; family Monoglobaceae; genus Ructibacterium. Next base: position 1,029 of record JAGALN010000137.1, on the reverse strand, counting down.
GCAAAAACTTTAGGACAGAAGCAATACCTGCAGTCCATTAAGGAAAACAGCATTGTTTTTGGCATAGGCCCTGCCGGTACCGGCAAGACCTATCTTGCCGTTGCTGCGGCGGTTGCCGCCTTTAAGAGTAAGGAAATCGACCGGATCATCTTAACCCGTCCTGCCATTGAGGCAGGAGAGAGCCTTGGCTTTCTCCCGGGGGATATGCAGGAAAAGGTAGACCCCTACCTCCGCCCCCTCTATGACGCTTTGGGAGAGATGATGGGATATGAAGTCTTTCATAAGAACCTGGAGCGAGGCTCCATCGAGGTTGCACCTCTTGCCTATATGCGGGGAAGAACCCTAGATAACGCCTTTATCATTTTGGACGAGGCACAGAACACCACCCCGGAACAGATGAAGATGTTTTTAACCCGTATGGGATTCTCTTCCCGGATTGTGGTCACCGGCGACATTACCCAGATTGACCTGCCTCGGGACCGAAAATCAGGTCTTAAGGATGTGGAAATTGTCCTGAAGAATGTAGAGGGCATTGATTTTGTCTATCTGGACGAGCGGGATGTAGTTCGGCATCCTCTGGTACAACGGATTGTGAAAGCTTATGAACGCAAGGAACTGGAGCGGGAACGGGTCCAGAAAGCCAAACAGAAAAAAGAACGCACCCAAGGATAGAGAGGGCAATTACTATGAAAGTCAGTTTTTTAAACAGCCAGGATAAATATCCTGCCAGTTTCTCTTTAAAGCGGTTAATCAAAAAGGCTGCTAAGGCAAGTCTTTGCTATATGGACTTTCCCACAAAGGTCGAAATCAGCGTCATGCTTACCGACAACGAGGGCATCCGTGTTCTTAATGCAGAACACCGGGATATTGACCGTGCCACCGATGTTCTCTCCTTTCCTATGTTTGACTATGCCGAAAACGGGGATATCATCAAGGACCCGGGAGAACCCGGGGCTTTGTGTCTGGGAGATATCGTGATTTCTCTGGAACGGGCGGCAGAACAGGCGGAAGAATACGGACACAGCTTCG
>JAGALN010000011.1 GCA_017625185.1 Clostridia bacterium | reverse complement strand
GGTGGAGATTTGCAGACCGGAGAAATCAGCAAGATTACCCGTGGACGGCATACCACCCGTCATTCTGAGTTGTTTGAGATTCTGCCTGATACCTATGTGGCAGATACTCCGGGGTTTTCTTCTTTGGAAATTGATTTTTCCATCCCGAATCTGGATGAACTGTTTCCGGAATTTTTAGAGCTTTCCTGTCAGTTTAAAGGTTGTTCTCACACCAAAGAAAAAGGTTGCGGTGTGTTGGAAGCCTTGCAAGCAGGAAAAATTGCCCCTTCCAGATACCAAAGCTATATACAAATATACGAAAAAATCAAAGACATCAAACCTTGGCATAAGAAGTAGAAAGGAAAAGGGAAAATGGTACAGGTTTCACCTTCGTTGTTGGCAGCAGATTTTTCCAATTTAAGAGAAGAAATCAAATCGGTAAATGCGGCAGAGTTTTTGCATCTGGACGTAATGGATGGTCATTTTGTACCCAATCTGACCATCGGTCCTTGCGTAATTTCCTCCATCCGTTCCCATTCCGATTTGGTTTTTGATACCCATTTGATGATTGATAATCCTTTAAAATATATCGAACCGTTTGCCAAAGCAGGTTCTGATTATATCACGGTTCATGCAGAACAGCCGGACGATATTACCGAATGTATCCGTTTGATTGAAAGTTTTGGAAAAAAACCGGGACTTGCCATCAGTCCGGATACACCTGTATCAGCTTTAATCCCTTATCTGGATTGCATTTCCATGATTACGGTGATGTCTGTGTATCCCGGTTTTGGTGGTCAGAAATTCATAGAATCCAGCTATGAAAAAATTAAGAAAATCAGTACGATGATAACAGGAAAGAACATTCTTTTATCGGTTGATGGCGGTGTGGATTTTCAAAATGTCCGCAAATTAGAGGAAGCCGGTGTCACAATGGTGGTTGCGGGAAGCACCGTGTTTGGTCATGAAAACCGTGAGGAAGCGATCCGTATTTTGCGAGGAGAATAAGGTGAAAGTTTTAATTATTGCATCCGGGAATCATCACAGTCCCGGGCGTCTTAGAGAATATGCCCAAGCAGCAGATTATATCATTTGTGCCGATGGTGGATACGACCATGCCAAAGCTGCGGGCATTGTTCCTCATATTTTGGTAGGGGATTTTGATTCGGTAACAGAAGATATTTCCGGCTTTTCCCGTAAGGTGCAATTGCCGCGGGAAAAGGATGAAACCGATAGCTTGTATGCTTTACGGTTTGCATTTTCCAAGGGTGCAAACAAAATTGTGCTCTATGGTGGATTGGGTGACCGATATGACCATAGTTATGCCAATATTTGTCTGCTCTATCAGGCAATGGTGCGGGATATTCCTATGGTGTTGACCGATGGAATCACCGAGATTTATCTGACCGACCATCATCTTCTGCTGGAAAAATCACCGGGAACCATCGTTTCGGTCTATGCGTTTTCGGACGTTTGTGAAGGTGTTACTTTGAATGGGTTAAAATATCCTCTCCGGAATGCGGTATTGGATAAATATAATATCATCGGAACCAGTAATGAATTTGTTGCTTG
>JAGALN010000136.1 GCA_017625185.1 Clostridia bacterium | reverse complement strand
TCCGCTTGCTCGGTCTGTGTCTTTTCCAGCATGGTGTTGAAATTCTGCTCACTGATACGCCCTGCAATCATATCCTCATAAAGCCGCATGACCATTTTATCCAGAACCTCAATCCGTTCCTCGTCCCTTGTAAGGGAGCGTTCCATTGCTTCCCGCTGTTCCCGCTGCTCGGCTTCACAGGTATTAGTCAGGCGGTCGGCAACCGCTTTCCCGTCCATCAGGGCAGCTCTGGCACATTCCCGGATTTTCCGCAGCACATGGCTGTAAAGGGTGTCATAGTCAATCCGGTGCTGGGTGCAGTGGTTCTTTCCAAAGGCATTGTAGGTCTTGCAGGAATAAATCTGCTGGGGATGTTTTGCGTTTGTGTAGCGTATCGTCAGCGACTTCCCACACTCGCCGCATTTTATCAGTCCGGCAAACAGGCTGATTTCATTGGTCTGCCCCGGACGCTGGCGGGATTTCAGCTTGTTCTGCACAATGTCAAAGCTCATGCGGTCAATCAGCGGTTCATGCTGTCCCTCCACCACAATCCAGTCCTCCGGCTTCTTTTCTCCAATCGTGCCGATTTTGAAACGGTAGTCTTTTTTCTGGGAAGCAATCGCCCCGGTGTAGACGGGATTCATCAAGAGGTCTTTGATAACGGAGAAGTCCCACATATACCGTCCGTTTTCTGGGTCTTTCTTTTCCCATTTGGTGCGGGTATTGCGAAGCCCCCGTTCCCGGTTCCACCATGTAGGGCAGGGGATTTTTTCTTTCTCCAGCCGTCTGCGGATATAGTTCGGACCATGACCGTTCAGGGCATATCCGAAAATCAGCCGCACAATCGGGGCGGTTTCCTCGTCAATGAGCAGATGGTTTTTGTCCTCCGGGTCTTTCCGATACCCAAACGGGGCAAGACACCCGGTAAACTGTCCTTTCTGCGCTTTCAGAAGATAAGAGGAATGGACTTTCTTGGAAATATCCTTGCTGTACATCTCGTTCAGGATATTCTTGAACGGGGCAATATCGTTGTTATCCCGCAGGGTGTCGATACCGTCATTCATGGCGATATAGCGGACACCGTTTCTTGGGAAAAAGTCCTCAATCAAATGCCCGGTTTGCAGATAATTACGCCCCAGTCGGCTGAGGTCTTTCGTGATGACAAGGTTGATCTGCCTGCGCTCAATGGCTCTCAACATTCTCTGTAGGTCAGGACGCTCCATGTTAAGACCTGTGAAGCCATCGTCCTGATAGACTGCCACAACCTCCCATCCCTGCTTTTCGCAGTATTTTTCCAGCATATCACGCTGGTTTGCGATACTGGCACTTTCGCCTTGCAGGTCATCGTCCTTTGACAGCCTGCAATAGACCGCCGCACGATAACCCCCGGCAAGTGCCGAACCGATTGTTCTGTATTCCATTTCGTTCATCATAGCCATTTACCCACACAATCCAGACGGTATCTGGCTCTTTTGAACCTCATCTTCATTATAGCCTATATCTTTCTTTTTAGCAAGATATTCTTTTGCATTTGTCTTTCCGTATTTCTGGGAAATCAGGCTGACGAACACATCAGTGGCGTCAAGCTCCCCGTCAAATACAGTGGTCACATGAATCTCTGTTTTGTTTTTTGCCATAGGCAGTTATCCTCCATACATGAAAATAGCCAGACAGAGGGTGTCGGCAACGAAGTCCGGCAACGGACTTCAAAAGACCTTGCAAACAATCTCAATCTGGCGATGGTTACTATTTATACTTTTCTTTTATTTTTTTGTTGTTTTGGTTGTTATAAGGGAGAAAAGCCCGGAAATAAGGGGTTTTTCCCGGCAACCGGCTCGGCAACGGGATAACAACAGGGGGTGCAACGGGCTGTCCTTTTCAGAATGGAAGCTCCATCTGTTCTGTGACCTCCACAAAACCGTCCATCGTTTTTTCAGACGGGTTGCTTAAGTCCGTTGCCGGGTTTTCACGCTCCCAGCCCTTTTGTCTGCCATATTCTGAAAAC
>JAGALN010000135.1 GCA_017625185.1 Clostridia bacterium | reverse complement strand
CTTTCTGCTGCCATTATTCTGCAGGGATATCTGGAAACTCATCCCAATGGCTGATAATGTTTCGGAAGAAACTTGCATAAAATGAAAAGAATCAAAGGAGGATACTCTTATGGACAAAAATAAAAATATGGACCCTATGATGGAAGAAAACATCATAACCTTACCGGATGACACAGAGGACGAACCCATCGAACAAATCGTTACTCTGTATGACGAAGACGGTAATCCCGAAGATTACGAACTGATTGACCTGTTTGAATTCAAAGACGGCATCTACGGTGCATTTACTCCCGTTCTGACCGGAGAAGAACCCGACCAGGTAGACGTGGTAATGCTGAAAGTCACCGAAGACGGCAATGCCTTCATCGAAATTGAAGATCCGTCCGAAGAAGAAGCAGTATTTCAGGAACTTTTACGTCGGGAAGACAGTCTGTTAGATTAGAAGAAAAGGAAATTAAAAAAGCCGATGGGAACAAAGGGTCCTGTCGGCTTAAAAAAACGAGGCTTTAACAAATGGTATTATGCTCAAAATGTAAAAAAAATATGGCTGTAGTCTTTGTCACCAAAATGGAACAGGGCAAAGAAGTTTCTGAAGGTTTATGCTTTAACTGTGCCAAAGAAATGGGAATCAAACCCTTTGACAAACTGCTGAGTCAGTTTGGAATCAATGAGGAAGATTTCGCCAATATGAATGAGCAGTTTTCCGAAATGATGGAAGACGGCTCCATGTTCGGCGACAATATGATGATGTTCCCCGGGGAAGGTGCGATGTCTCCCGACGGAGAAGAAATCCGTCCTGAAGATATCGGGATCAAACAGAAAAATCCCAAACAGAAACAGAAGAAGAAAACCCCCTTGGAAACCTACGGCACCAACTTAAACGACAAAGCAAGACTGGGCGAAATTGATGCGGTGATCGGAAGAGAATCTGAAATTAACCGTGTCATTCACATCTTAAACCGCCGTACCAAAAACAATCCGGTCCTGTTAGGGGAACCCGGCGTTGGAAAAACTGCGATTGCAGAAGGTCTTGCCTTAAAAATTGTGAGGGGAGAAGTGCCTCACAAATTACTCAATGCACAGATTTATCTGATTGATTTTGCGGGAATGATTGCAGGAACGCAATTCCGGGGTCAGTTTGAACAACGCTTGAAAGCGGTGGTAACTGACGTTATCGAACGCAAAAACGTCATTATGGTAATTGACGAAATTCATAACATTGTTGCCGCAGGTGATGCCAACGGTGCCATGAATGCTGCCAACATTTTAAAACCCTATCTGGCAAAAGGCGAACTCCGGATGATTGGTGCTACCACTCCGGAAGAATACCGCAAGCACATTGAAAAGGATTCTGCCTTAGAACGCCGTTTTGCAACGGTAGCAGTGGAAGAGCCGGATATTTATGAAACCATTGAAATCTTAAAGGGCATCAAAGGATATTACGAGGATTATCATAAGGTAAACTATTCCGATGAAGCCATTGAAACTGCCGCTGTAATGGCAGACCGTTATATTTTTGACCGCAAGCTGCCCGACAAGGCAATCGACCTGCTGGACGAAAGCGGTGCGGTGAAAAATGTTGCCAATGACACCCTGGTGAAGCTGGACGAATTAAACCGTGAGCTGGAAAACATCGTGGCATTAAAAGAAAGCTCGGTGGAAAATGATTCCATTGACGATTATCAGAAAGCGGCTGACTACAAAATTCAGGAATGTCAGCTAAGAGAAAATATTGCTGCTCTGCAAAAATCCGCTTACCGTGCAGTTTCTACCGAAGACATTGCAACCGTGATTGAAAACATCACCAAAATTCCCGTAAAAAATATCACCGGGATTGAAGCAAAAAATCTCATCCATCTGGAAGAAAAAATTGCAAAACGCATTGCCGGTCAGGAAGACGGCGTGAAAGCGGTTGCCGCTGCAGTCCGCCGTGGAAGAGCGGGACTTTCTGCAAAACGAAAACCCACTTCCTTTATTTTTGCCGGCCCCACCGGAGTTGGGAAAACCGAACTAGTAAAAACCCTTGCTTATGAGCTGTTCGGCTCGGAAGAAAGCATCATTCGTTTCGATATGAGTGAATATATGGAAAAGCACACCGTGGCAAAGCTGATTGGTTCCCCTCCAGGATACGTTGGCTACGATGATGCCGGGTTACTCACTGAAAAAATCAGAAAGAAACCCTATTCCATCATTCTATTTGATGAAATAGAAAAAGCACATCCCGATGTGTTCAATCTGTTACTGCAGATTTTAGACGACGGTATCTTAACCGACAGCCACGGCAAAACCGTGCGGTTCTATAATGCTATTATCATTATG